>JBEKVU010000549.1:0-4756 GCA_049513775.1 Candidatus Acidiferrum sp. | reverse complement strand
TTCCTGATTATTCGCTGACCGATCACACCGGGAAGCGGCGCACGCTTTCGGAGTTACAGGGGCCGGACCCGATGATTTTGGTGTTGGGCCGGGGAGGATTTTGTCCGAAGGATCGGCGGCAGGCTGAGGGATTGGTCGAACTGCATCGCGAGATGGAAGTTGGATACTGCCGGCTGGTGACGATCAGTACGGATAATCTGGTGGAGACGAACGAAAACCGGTCGGGGGTGGACGCGCACTGGACGTTTTTGTCAGATGCCGGGCGGACGGTGCAGAAGGATTTGGATATCGCCGAGTATACAGACCCGGCGCACAATCCGATGATTCCGCATACCCTGGTGCTCGAACCGGGGCTGGTGGTTTACAAAATTTATATGGGGTATTGGTATTTTGGGCGGCCCACGCTCGAGGAGTTGCGGCAGGATTTGCGGGCGGTGACGAAGAAGTGCCGACCGGACTGGGATATTGGGGGGGCGGAGTTAAAGGCCGCGTGGGAGCGGGGGGAGAAGGGAAAGTTTTTCCCGTATGGAAAGAGTTATGCGAAGACGATCAGCGAGTAAGAATAGCGTTTGCGCGAGGCGCTGCGTGCACTCTTGTCAGAAGAGGATGCCGGCTACTTGTTCGGCGATTTGGGTGGTTTTTTCGCGGCGGAGTTGTTGGGGCATGGATGGATCGTCGGCGGTCGAACTGATGCTTACTACGAAGGCTTGATCGCGGACGCGGCCTACTACCCTTTCGATTTCTTCTCCTTGGTTGGTGTGGATGGTGCAGATGCCCGCTTCGTTGCCCATACCGCGGAGCGCTTCGCTTTTGGGCAGGCATTGCGCGGCGTAGCTAGGGAATTGTTTGCGGATGTCGGTCATCAGGTTGACGGAGATGCGCAGGCGGCGGGTGACCGAGCCTTGGTGATAGGTGTAATCACAGAGGCCTTCGTTCTTTTCGTTTACCGTGACGGTTAGAGTTACGGGGCCGGCCAGGGCGCCGCGGGCGGTGGCTTGGTTTAGCCAGGGGCATTTTGCTTGCGTTGTCGCGGGATCTGCTTGTGGATAGGTGGTTTGGGCGGGTGGTGTTTGCGCGGGGGTGGTTTGCGGGAGGCTAACGCCGAGTAAGAGTATCGTCAGGACGCGCGGCACACGGCAAGCGCTTCGTGATTTTGCTTGGCGTGAGTTTGTTTGCAAGAATGGCGCGCGGATTTCGGCGCCCGGGCAAGCGGTGGCGCCGCATGCTGCGCCCCGACGAAGGCGAGAAAAGCGACAAAGGCGATGGTGGTTTTGCGGCTTGCGCATGGGGTCAGGACTTTTTTGCCGATTGCAGGGGGTCGGACTTCAGGATTTTCCCACCTTCCTGGATTGTATAGAGGCGGTTGGCGTCCAGATTTTGCAATTTGTCGATTTGACCACTTAGCCAGCGGATCTCTACCGTGTCTACTTTTGTGGCGCGATCGAGGCCGAAGTGCATGCGCAGATCGTTTTGCGAGAAGTAGCTGCCGCCGCTGCGGAGTTCGTCCATTTGGACTAAAGGCTTGTCGGCGGCGGGATCGGTTTTGGCGGTTACCAGGACGCGCGTGCCGATGCCGGTGCGGTTGGATTTTACGCCGACCAATTTGATCTTGATCCAGTTGCGATTGAGGGTGGAGTCGCAGCGGAGAAGCTGCGGGATGGCGTTGATGCAGTTGACGGCGATATCGAGGTCGCCGTCGTTGTCGTAGTCGCCGAAGGCGCAGCCGCGCGCGGGAGCGTTTTCGACGATGCCGGGGCCGCCTTGGTTTGTGACTTCTTCGAATCTCCCATTGTGCAAATTGCGATAGAGATATTTGTGCTCGGCGTATTTCAGATCGGCTCTAGAGAGATCGACTTCGGGATAGACGCGGATAGGTGCGGTCTTCAAAGACCCCATCGCCGAGATTGGTATAGAGGGAATCGGTGTCACCGGCGAAGTTGGTTTTTACAATGTCCAGATTCCCACTGCGATTGTAGTCGCCGATCGAGACGCCCATGCCGGCTTGCGGCTTGGCTTCGGCAGAAAGCGCGGCGCCGGCTTCGATGGCCACATCTTTGAAGGTGCCGTCTTTTTGATTCAGGTACAGGGTGGCGGGGGCGGAATCGTTGGCGACGTAAATATCCGGCCAGCCATCGTTGTCAAGGTCGGAGGCGGCGACGCTGAGGCCGTAGGTGCCGACGGCGGTCCACATGCCGGATTTTTGGCTGACGTCGGTGAAGGTGCCATCACCATTGTTGTGATAGAGAAGATTTTTTGCGCCGGCGAGGCCGGGAGGGCCGCAGGCGACGAGGATGCCTTTATAAGTGCAGGGGCCGTCTTCGGGGACCGGCGCAGTTTTTAGATCGAAGTCCACGTAATTGGCGACGAACAGATCGAGATGGCCGTCGCGGTCGTAGTCGACCCAGGTGCAGCCGGTGTTCCAGCGCGTTTTGGGGCCGGGCTGCATGAGGCCAGCGCGCCCAGTGACGTCGAGGAAAGTGCCGTCGCCGTTGTTGCGATAAAGCGCGTTTTGGCCGTAATAGGTGACAAAAAGATCGTCGTGGCCGTCGTTGTCGTAATCTCCGACGCAGCAGGCTTGTCCCCAGCCAGTGCGAAACTCGAGGCCGGAGCCTTGGGTCACATCGGTGAAGGTGCCATCGCGATTATTTTTGAAGAGGCGGCAGTGAGGTTCGTGGCCTTTGGCGAAGCCTTCGAGGCGCCAGCCGTTGACTAGGAAAACGTCGAGCCAGCCATCGCTATCGTAATCGTAAAAAGCCAAGCCACAGCCGGTGGTTTCGAGAAGATATTTGTTTTTGTTTACGCCGCCGTAGATGGTTTCGACGTCGAGGCCGGAGCCTTTGACCACGTCGAGGAAGCTGACGCCGAGAGGGGTGCCTTCGATGGGAGATTTCGGACCGGGCGGAGGAGGAGCGGGCTTGGCGTCGTAGCTGCGTTCGACCGGGCCGATGCCTTTTCGCTGCTCTCCCTGTGGCGGAGCTTGTTGCTCTGTTTGTGCGGCGAGAGCCCAGAGATCCGCGAAGGGCAGTACGAGAGCTGTGCGGCTGAGCGAACGAAGAAATTTGCGGCGATCGGAATGCAAGAGGAAATCCTCCGGAGTCACTTCTGGCCGGTGCCGCTGCTAGCGCTTGCGCTGGCCTTGGCGTTGATGTTGGCGGCGCCGGGTTTCAGATCCGTGTGCATGTGCCAGGGTACGCTTTCGGTGGAAATCTCCGGGTGCTTGCGGAGGAATTCCAGAGAGTAGGTGGGCGCGGCCGGATCGATGCGCTTGGTGGCGTAGAGCGCGGCTTGTTCGGCGGCTTTTTCTTTGAGGCCTTGGCGTCGATACAAGATGGCGAGATTGTAGTGTGCGGCGACGTCGTCTGGATCGATGGCTTGCAAGGCTTCGAACTGCGCTATGGCGTCTTCAGAACGATGCTGCTGGTAGTAGGCGATGCCGAGTTCGCGGCGGGCATCGCGGGATTGCGGGAATTGCGAAACAACCTTTTGCAGATCGGCGACTTCGGCTTCGGGATGGCCTTCGCGGCGTTCGACGAGGGCTAGATAGTAGAGGGCGCGGGCGTACTCGGGATGAAGCTCCAGCGCCTTTTCAAGAGCCGGGCGCGCCTGATCGTATTTTTCCCATTCGATGTAGGCGAGGCCGACGTTAACGTAGCCGTCTTCGTAATCCGGGCGGAGTTTGACGACTCGTTCAAAAGCGGCAAGACAGTCGGAATATTGCTGCTGGTCGAGGAAGCCGATGGCCACATTGTTCCACCGCATCCAGTCCTGATTATCGGTGGTGGCGGGCGGGGTGGGATCGTTCGCGCCGAGATTTATTTCGCGTGTGCGAGAAGCTAATTCGACGACGGGATAGAGCGGGTGATCGGCGCCGAAGACGTTGTTTAGATAGCTCTGGCGGAGGTGGCGGTAGTTGACGCGGGCGGTGATGCGGAGCGCACCCTCGAGGTCCGCCGGAACTTGAAATTCGTACCGCACGAGCGCGGAGCGGCCGGATTGAATGGAGTTGTCGTAGGCCATCGAATGGATGGTCCAGACCTTGTGATTGTCGACAAATTCGCCGTCAGCATTTACCGGGCGGTTGGTGAAGCTGTGGGCGCGGGTATCGAGCGCGCCGTCGGGCTTGAGGAAGCCACTGTGATAGAGCTCGTTTCCGGCGGCATCTTTCACGGTAAATTCAACCCACGCTTCGTAGAGATCGCGCACTTCGGGGACGAGGGAGTGGCCGATATTCTTGTTCTGGATGACCACGTAGGCTTCGACGACATCCTTGGGCGCCAGAGAGAAGGGCACGGAGCCGAGTGGGGCGATAAGGCGATCGTCGCCGGCCTTTTTGAGGGCGAAGATATCGACGTTCAGGAAATTGCCGGCTTTGAGGAATTCCATGGTCTTTTGCAGTTGCTCGTCGTAGCCGTAGTAGAACGGCACGGCGGTGTTTCCGGCAAGCCAGCGGTGCGAGGCGAAGAATCCGGCTTTGGCGCCATATTCGGTGAGCGTGGCTTGGGCGCGATGCATGTGGCAGCCCTGGCAGGTGTTGAAGTCCGTGGAGTAAAAGGTAAGCGGGTTGCGTTTGGAGAATTTGGAATTTTGCCATTCGTCGTAGACGGTGAAGGCGCGAATGAATTTGTACTCGTTGAGCGGATTCGGCAGATTGGCTTTGTGGCAGGCGGCGCAGAATTCCGGGGTGCGATAGAAGGACTGCATGACGGCTTTTGCGTGGCGCTCGGGATGGGCCATGATTTCCTCGTAAGGAACTTCG
>JBEKVU010000548.1:0-2896 GCA_049513775.1 Candidatus Acidiferrum sp. | reverse complement strand
CGGCAAGCATTAAGCGGCGTCTCTAGCCTAAGGCTCGGCTGCCGCTGGTCAGCGATACAGCATGGCGAAATTCCAGAAACATATCTTTGTGTGCATGAACAAGCGGGAAGCGGGGCACCCGCGCGGTTGTTGCGATCCAACCGGCGAAGGCGAATTGCAGCGATTGTTCAAGGTGAAGCTGGCGCAGCGGGGAATTGCGAATTCCAGCGTGCGCGCGAATAAATGCGGGTGCCTCGATCAGTGCGAACTGGGGCCTACCGTCGTGGTTTATCCGGAGGCCGTGTGGTACGGGCAGGTGCGTCCGGAAGATGTGGACGAAATTATTGACGCGCATATTATCGGGGGCCAGCCGGTTAAACGGCTGGTGATTCCGGACGCCATTGTGAACACCACGCATAAGAAGAGCTAAGCGGCTACGGGCGCGGTATGTGCAAAGAACGTTCTGTCGACTCAGCCAACGCACTTGCAATTCGCCAAGCGCACGAGAGCGACGCGCCGGCCCTGGTGAGGCTGATCAACGCGGCGTTTCAGGTGGAGCGGTTCTTTCTTGGCGCGGATCGCCTGCAGCTTGCCGAAGTAGGTTCGCGCATGGAACGCGGGACGTTTTTGCTGCTGGAGGATGCCGGCGCGCTCGTGGGATGCGTTTACACGGAGTTGCGCGGAGATCGTGGTTACGTCGGGCTGCTCTCGGTCGATCCGCAGCGGCAGAAGTCCGGCTTCAGCCGTTTGCTGATGGGTGCGGCGGAACAATACTTCCGCGAAAAAAACTGCCGCCTGGCCGAACTGCGTATCGTGAACTTGCGAACGGAGCTGCCGCCGTACTACCGGCATTTGGGGTATCGGGAGGCCGGCACGGAACCGTTTCCCCGAGAGATTCCCGCCATACTGCCGTGTCATTTCATTGTGATGGTGAAAGAGCTGCTGTGATTTCGCTCTCTTTTGGGACGCTACTTTTTCTGGCAGCGCCAGCAAACAGGCTTCCGGGGTGTTCAAGACCAGGTCGTTAGTGCAGAATACCTATTCACTTTTTGGGGGCCGCATGAATCGGAGTGTCGTTCTCGCTTGGCTACTTTGCGCCGCGGTTTCGCTTGCGCCAATTTCGCGCGTGACGAACGCGGACGACACGCCGCTGTATGGATTTTCCGCGGAGTCGTCTCATGCGGAGCGTCAGTGGGAAGATAAGTTTCGCGCGATCCCCAAACCAGAAAATCTGCGTGCGTACATGCAGCGTTTGACGGCGCGTCCGCACAACGTCGGCTCGCCATACGACAAGGACAATGCCGAATGGATTTTGGCGAAGTACAAGGAATTTGGCCTCGACGCGCACATTGAGGTGTTTGATGTGCTGTTTCCCACGCCCAAGGAGCGGCTGGTAGAATTGGTCGATGGCGGGCCGCATTTCGTAGCCAAGCTGCAGGAGCCGGCGATTCCGCAGGATCCCACTTCGAACCAACAAAGCGAGCAGCTGCCGACCTACAACGCGTATTCGGCCGATGGCGACGTAACCGGGCCGCTGGTGTACGTGAACTACGGAATTCCCGAAGATTACGAGGAGCTCGAACGGCGCGGCGTTTCTGTGAAAGGCGCGATCGTGATTTCGCGTTATGGCCACGCGTGGCGCGGCATCAAGCCCAAGGTGGCGGCCGAGCATGGCGCGATCGGTTGCATTATTTATTCTGATCCGCACGATGATGGATTCTCTCCCGGCGAAACATTTCCCGCCGGCCCGTACCGCCCGAAGGACGGCGTGCAGCGCGGGAGCGTGCAGGACAGCGGTGAGTTCATGGGCGATCCGTTGACGCCGGGCATTGGGGCCACGCCAGACGCGAAGCGTTTGCCGATCAAGGATGCGCCGACGATTACCAAAATTCCGGTGCTGCCCATGTCTTACGCCGACGCGCAGCCTTTGCTTGCGGCCATCACCGGGCCGGTAGCGCCGGCGGCGTGGCGAGGAAGTTTGCCGATTACCTACCGGCTGGGGCCGGGACCGGGAAAAGTGCACCTCAAAGTATTTTCCAATTGGGACATCAAGCGGCTTTATGACGTGATTGCGAAAATCCCGGGTTCTACTTTTCCAGACGAGTGGGTGATTCGTGGGAATCATCACGACGCGTGGGTGAACGGCGCGGAAGACCCGATCTCCGGACAGGTGGCGATGTTGGAGCAAGCGCGCGCCATGGGCGAATTGGTGAAGAACGGTTGGAAGCCCAAGCGCACGATTATTTTTTGCTCGTGGGACGGTGAAGAACCGGGGCTCATTGGGTCGACCGAATGGGTAGAGACGCATGCCGAAGAATTGCGGCAGCACACCGTGGCGTATATCAACTCCGACTCAAACGGGCGGGGATTTTTCTTTGCCGAAGGCTCGCATTCGCTCGAGAAATTCATAAATGACGTGGCGCGCGACGTGCAGGATCCCGAAACCGGGCTGACACTTTGGAAACGCATGCAGCTCGAGCAGATTGCTCATCCGGATGGCAAGGAGGATCGCGACGAAGCGCGTACGCGCACCGATCTGCGTATCGGGGCGCTCGGCGGCGGTTCAGATTACGGGCCGTTCTTGAATATTATCGGCATCGCTTCGCTGGATATCGGGTTCGGAGGAGAAACCGGCGGCGGCATCTACCATTCGATTTACGATGATTTCTACTGGTACACGCACTTTGCCGATACGGATTTTTCTTACGGCCGGGCGCTCTCGGAGACCGGTGGTGTGGCCACCATGCGGTTCGCGGATGCGGATTTGCTGCCGTTTGATTTTTCCGACTATGCCGATACTTTGCAGATGTACGTGCGCGAGCTGAAGAAATTTGCCAAGGACCAGCAGGAGGAGATCAAGGAACGCAATCTGAAGATTGAAGAAGGGGCGTTCACGGCCAGCGCCGATCCGTAAGAA
>JBEKVU010000547.1:0-2898 GCA_049513775.1 Candidatus Acidiferrum sp. | reverse complement strand
CGCACCTTTTATACTACGCGCGTCCGGTAGCTGACCACCTCGCACAAGGGTTTATGCGGCGATCGTTCTGAAGAAGCGGTCGCCGCATGCTTGCACATCGCGAACAAGCTGCGAGTTGAGTTTAACGTTCTAGTTGTCGCCGTCCGGATCGGCCGGGGCCTCCTGTTGAACTTCTTTCTCCGCTTGGTCCGCGTCCCGCGCCTGCTTTTCTAACTCCGTCGCAGCTGCCTTATCGGGTACAGCCGTACCTTCGGCCACGGCACGCGGTTTGGCCGGCGGAGCCTTGGGCAAACCATCCTTGCCCTGTTTCTCCGCCAGTATTTTCACACCCGCATCAACTTGCTCGCGCAGATGATTGAGCATGTCGTTCAGGTCCGTCACTTGCATGCGCACCTGCGAGCCGATTGCGCAATCCGACTTTTTGCTCGCAAGCACCTGCGCGGCAACCGTGTTGTCTTTGTCGGAAACGTTTGCGATGCGCTCTACCACATCGCTCGACGTGAGCGAACAGGCGTCTCCGCTGGCGTCGGTTACTTCGAGCACCGAGTACGTCACGAACACCCGGTGTTTTGCATCGAGCGCCGCTGGAAGCTCGTCGTCGGGACTAGCAGAGGATGATCGAGGCGCGGAAGTGGCGGCTTGCTGCTGCTCGGCGATCACCGTCTTCACTTCGTCGGCAATCATTTGTTTTATCTGCGGCGTGAGCACAGCTGAATCGCCTGCCGCGGGATTGGCCTCCCAATTTTCCGCTCCCGTCCTTGCATGATAGGCCGCGAGAACAAATCCTCCTTCCTCGCGGCTCGACCGATAATCGCCGCCCGCGCCGGCCTCATACGCGAGGCGCAGATTTTCCGCGAGCAAATAATCGGTCAGCCACAGCGAAGCGTACGGATATGCGGGATAGGGCGCGAAATAATAGCCGTACGGCCGGTACCACGGACTTCCGTACCAACCCCAGTGGTAATACACCGGACGCGGCCACGGATTGTAAATCCATCCGTAGTACGCTGGCGCATAGTAATAAGGCGGAACATAAACAAAATACGGCACGCCATGATAGTAGTGACCGCGATAAACGTGCGCGTAGTAGTGCCCGCCAACCACGTACGTGCGGCGCAGATATTGCCGTCCGCCGCGATCGAAGGGTCGTTCGACGTATCCGCCGCGATGTCCAAAAGAAACGATGCGGCTGCGATCCGCGCGTAGCGTCTCCACTCTTCGTTCGCCGCGCGGCCCCCGGCTGATCGTATTTCCCCGCTCATCGCGAATCGACGTCACCCGTCCACGGCTGTCGAGATTCGCTTTCGTGCCGCGATTCGTGATCACCGTTCTCGTGCGTCCATCTTTGTCGCGTTCGACCACCGTTCCATTCGCACGCGTGCGGCGCGAGTATCCGCTTCTTGGTCCGCCACCTCGGCCGTTGCCAGCAGCATGGCCAGAAACATTGTCGGAGGCGTTATTCCCGTCGCCATTTGTCACCGTCCCAGGCTGCCCTGCGAGATTGCTTGCCGGTCTGCCTCTAGGCCCACCCTCAGGCTGACCCACAGGTTTCTCCGATGGCCCGCGTCGTCCCGGCCTGTCCGCCGGCGCCACATCCGCAGTCTTCGCATCGTCTGCCTTCGTCTCGGACGGAACACCCGAACGCACCGGAGTGTTCGTAGTCGTGCCACGTCTTCCAGGTCTGCCATGCACGCCCCCTGGATCAGTGGCTGGAGCAGCCGCAGGAGTCGTCCCTGCTGCATCATTCGGCGTGCCGGAGTGTGCTGGCGTATTCGCCGAAGCGCCGCGTCCAGGTCTGCCACCAGCAGGTGATTGGTCAGCCGGCGCTTGGTGCGTGGGAGTTTGATTAGCGGGAGTCTCGTGACTGGTTGTCGCGTCCGTCGGAGCGCCCGGGCGTCCCGGCGTGTTCCTCGCCGGTCCTCGCCGTCCAGGCCTGCCGTTCGCAGGTGTTTGGTCCGCCGTCGTGTTCGTCGGAGCGCTGGAGCGGACGGGCGCGTCAGCCCCCGACCCATTCGATTTTGCACCGTTAGCTTCCGATCCGTTGGCCTTTGATCCGTTTCCTCGTGGATGGCTGGGCGGTGACGGGGGTTCGCTTCCCGTATCGTCGGTCGGAGCTGCCGGATGCGTTTGCGCATTCTGAGCGTTGTCGTGTCGCCCCGATCTATTGTCAGACGACGCGGGGCCACTCGTGTCGCCTCGAGATCCACTCCGCGCGGGCCCGCCAGCCGCAGGGCGGGGCGGCGCCGCCGCGCCGCGATTCGGTTTGCCGTTTCCTTGCGTGCTTCGTGGAGCTTGTTGAGGCTGCGGAGTCTGTTGCGCCTGACGATCGCCTTTGCCCGCACCCTTGCTCGTCGCTCTTGGCGCCGCGTTCGGTTTGGACGAAGACTTGTCGTCTTGCGGCGCCTGAGTCTGTTGTGCGGGAATTTGCCAAGTCACGAAAAGAAAAAGGAAAACCAGGGTGATCGATCGAGCCAGGAACGCAAAATTGTTACGTGCGTAATTCATGAATTTCCCCCATCGGATTCAACAAAAAAGCCGGGCAAACAGCGGGCAGAATCCGATTCAAATTTTTACTGGTGTCGGTACATGCTCTTTCCACTCGCATGTAGCGAACGGGCGTAAGGAGTGCAATCCCGCTACCAAGTGAAAACGCTGATTCGGTGGGGCTTACGACGGAAGAAAACGACGAACATTCAGAAATGCCGGTGCATCAGAAAAAAGATGGGCGCTTTTCATTGCTCCGCGCACCTACTGACCAAGAGCGAAGCTTCAGGGCTTAGAGCCGGGCCGAAACGCTTCCGGCGGGTCGAAATAACACTGGTTCCAAAATTCGTTTTCGGAAAGCGTCTCTCCCGCGAACTGCTTCACGCTATCCAGCGTGGCGCCGATAATCCCGCC
>JBEKVU010000546.1:0-2904 GCA_049513775.1 Candidatus Acidiferrum sp. | reverse complement strand
CTGGCGGCCTGACGCGCGAGCGCGCCGGATTCGAAGTACGCGACGTGCATCCGACGCATTACGGACGCGTGTGCCCGATCGAGACGCCGGAAGGTCCGAATATCGGACTGATCAACTCGCTGTCGGTCTATGCGCGCACCAATCAGTACGGCTTCCTCGAGACGCCGTATCGTCGCGTGGAGAATGGCCGCGTCACCGATCGCATCGATTTCCTGTCGGCGATCGAAGAGGGCGAGTTCGCGATCGCGCAGGCCAATGCCCGCACCAGTGCCAACGGCCAGCTGGACGATGAGCTGGTGTCCTGCCGTTTCCAGAGCGAGTTCACGCTGATGCCGCGCGAGCGCATCAACTACATGGACGTCTCGCCGAAGCAGATCGTTTCGGTGGCGGCCTCGCTGATCCCGTTCCTCGAGCATGACGATGCCAACCGCGCGCTCATGGGTTCGAACATGCAGCGCCAGGCCGTTCCTTTGATTCGCGGCGATGCTCCGCTTGTCGGCACCGGCATGGAACGCGTCACTGCGCGCGATTCCGGCGCGGTGGTGCTCTGCAAACGCGAAGGTATCGTCGATCAGGTGGACTCCGAGCGCATCATCGTACGCGTCGAATCGGATCACTCGGGCGTACTGAGCCGCGAAGTGGGCGCGGACATCTATCAGCTGATTAAATTCAAGCGTTCAAACCAGAACACTTGCATTAGCCAGAAGCCGCTGGTTCGCGTGGGCGACCGCGTGAAGAAGGGCCAAGTATTGGCAGACGGTCCTTGCACCGAGCGCGGCGAACTCGCTCTCGGACGCAACGTCCTCGTGGCCTTCGTGCCCTGGCGCGGATACAACTTTGAAGACGCCATCCTGGTCAGCGAAAAGCTGGTCAAGGACGATTACTACACTTCGATTCACATCGAAGAGTACGAAATCGAAGCGCGCGACACCAAGCTGGGCCCCGAGGAAGTCACTCGCGACATCCCCAACATCAGCGAATCGTTCCTGCGCAACCTCGACGAGAGCGGCGTGATCCGCATCGGCGCGGTCATCAAACCGGGCGACATCCTGGTCGGCAAAGTTACGCCCAAGGGCGAAACCACGCTGACTCCGGAAGAAAAACTGCTGCGCGCCATCTTCGGCGAAAAAGCCGGCGACGTGCGCGACGCTTCGCTCTACTGCCCGCCGGGCATTGAAGGCACCATCGTGGACGTCAAGATCTTCACCCGCAAGGGCGGAGAAAAAGACGAGCGCCACAAGGCCATCGAAGCCGCACAAATCTTTAAGCTGGAGAAGAACCTGGCGGACGAAATCCGCATCCTCACCGACGAGCGCCTCAAGCGCCTCGGCGATCTTCTCGGCGGCAAGATTCTGCAGGCCGACTTGCACGATGAAAAGACCAACAAGCGCCTGTTGACCAAGGGCGTTGAACTGACCCGCGACCTGATCGAAAAGATTTCAACGCGCAATTTGAAGCGCTTGAAACTCAACGAACGGGATCCTCTGCTCATCGAGAAGATCGAAGAAGTCGAGGAAATGACTTCGCGGCAGATCGACGTGTTGCGCAAGATCACCGAAGAGCGCAAAGAAAAACTGAAGAAGGGCGACGAGTTGCCGCCGGGCGTCATCAAGCTGGCCAAAGTTTATATCGCCATGAAGAGGAAGCTCTCCATCGGCGACAAGATGGCCGGACGCCACGGCAACAAGGGCGTCATCGCGCGCATCGTTCCGCAGGAAGATATGCCGGCGCTGCCGGACGGCACTCCCGTCGAAATCGTGCTCAACCCGCTCGGTGTTCCTTCGCGTATGAACGTCGGACAGATTCTCGAAACCCACTTGGGCTGGGCCGCCAAGGAACTGGGTAACAGCTTGAAGCGTTTGCTGAGCAAGGAAGTGAAGGCCGAAGCGCTGCGCCGGTGGTTCCGCGAAGTTTTCACGGATACCTCGGTGTGGAAGACCTTGGTCAACCTCAGCGACGAAGAGCTGCTTGAATACGCCGAAGGCTTCAAGGAGGGCATTCCCTTCGCTACGCCAGTCTTTGACGGCGCGCGCGAAGCGGAAATTCGCCACCTGCTCGAAGTCGCCGGATTGCCGCACGCCGGGAAAATCAATTTGTTCGACGGGATGACCGGCGAACAGTTCGACCAACCGGTCACCGTCGGCTACATCTACATGCTGAAGCTCTCGCATCTTGTCGACGACAAGATTCACGCGCGCTCCATCGGGCCCTATTCGCTCATCACCCAGCAGCCGCTGGGCGGTAAGGCGCAGTTTGGCGGACAGCGCTTCGGAGAAATGGAAGTGTGGGCGCTTGAAGCCTACGGCGCCGCGCACATCCTGCAAGAGCTGCTCACGGCGAAGTCCGACGACGTTTACGGCCGCGCGAAAATTTACGAGGCCATCGTCAAAGGCGAGCCGGGCATCGAGCCAGGCGTGCCGGAGTCGTTCAACGTCTTGGTCCGCGAGCTGCAATCGCTCTGCTTGGATGTCGAATTAATGAAGCGGCAAAAGCCCACGGTCGCAGAAGCGGCCGATTAGAAAGCGTCCGGGGTTTGTAGGGGCACGGCATGCCGTGCCCGCCCCTGGCAAGTTTTAGACCACGAAGTGGTTTTCCGTAGTTGGGTTCTCAGCCGGCGAGATTCTAAAAATCGCGCCGTATCCCGCAGCCGCAATGCTTCGGGAGGGAGGAAACAACCTTGTATCGCAGCAGCCCCTATGATCGCGCAAGTTTAATCGCTGATTTCGATTCGATCCGTATCTCGCTGGCCAGCCCGGAGAAAATCCGTTCGTGGTCGCACGGCGAAGTCACCAAGCCGGAAACCATCAACTACCGCACGTTCAAGCCCGAACGTGATGGACTTTTCTGCGCCAAAATCTTTGGACCGGTCACCGACTGGGAATGCCTCTGCGGCAAGTACAAGCG
>JBEKVU010000545.1:0-2929 GCA_049513775.1 Candidatus Acidiferrum sp. | reverse complement strand
ACCTGGACGCATGAGATGGGAGATTATGTCCTGCTAGGCTCAACGCCAATGTACGGCGCGTTGCTGCCCGATGCGAGCGAACTCTTCGTTTCGGATAACGCCGCCGACCGCGTGGCTCCGGTGGACATCACCAATCGCAAGGTTCGTCGCCCCATTACAACTGGTAGGTCGCCCGGTGCGCTCGCATTCGATTCGAGCGAGCGGCCTAGTCTGCTCCTTGCCGTGAACCAAGGTTCCGGCGACTTAGCGGTCATTCGCATCAGCACCGATAATCCCGGCCTGCTAACGATGATCCCGGTCGGCGATGCGCCAAAAGAAGTGGTGGTCAAGCTCTTCCAGTAAAACTTTAAGTGTAATTTGCCAGCCGCTGCTTGTTATCGTCCCGAAGAATCTCGAATGAAAAACTAAGTCTGCTGCGACGCGACTGCCCAAGCGGCGTTTTCTTCTCCCAGCGGAATCTCAAGTAAAGCTTCCGATGGCAAAACATCCACCGGCAGGCCGCCGTGCCAAAGCGCAACGCCAACTCTAAGCTTGGCGACGCCTTCAAGTTTTAGTTTATCTTTACGAACCGCCACCTCCAGGATGGAATCAAAGGCCACTTCGGCAAAGTTCGTCGGATTGAGCAAGCACGCGCGGCCTTGTTCGATGGCAAATTCGACGATACGTCCGCGCTCCACACGCACGATGATTGTCATTTCTTCCGCGCCCCAAATGGTGACGCGAAACTCCGGGTCCTCAACCTCCGCTAGAGCATCAAGAAACGGATCAACGCGCAGGCAGAATCGCTCTTCCTCGAACCCGAAGCGCAGTTCATGCAGATAGAAGACCCGCCCGTGCATCGAACCGCCGCGCCGTTCCGGCGAATACAAGCCCGAACTGAGCCACTCAAAGTAAGAAGTATCACGGCCATCTACTTTGATATTCAGCTGGTCCGCTGGAGCGATCTGCAGGGCATGCTCCGCCTGCCGCTTGATCGGCTTGGCCAATTCGTCGGGCGCTTCTTCACCAATCGCCAAATAAATCGCTGTGAGGTGCTTCCTAAAAAGCGCGTCAAATTCCATGTCATTGTCGGTGCTGTGCTCGGGGCCATACCACCAGGTCCAGTCGCTACCCTCGGCGGCGAGTAACGATTCCATAGCCGTCGCCATGCCAGTCGCAGTCGGCGCCCCCTCGCGTCCCTCCGCATGAGCGGCGGCAGCGCGGGCGTACGCTTCCCGCGCATCCCACAATAATTCCCACGCCTCCACATCCTCAGCGTGTCCAATCCACACGTCGAAATTGGCGTTGATCCACGAAGCGGGGAAAATCCCTCCGGTTGTAGGCACGTCCGTTGCGGCGGCAATAGCTTCGCTCGCCGTAAGGGCGCGGAAATCACTGTCGTTCTGCACCAAGCCGTAAAATTCGCGCAAAAACTGCCGGCCGTTGCCGGGATAGTATTCCCAAGCATTCTCGCCATCCAGAAACAGGCAAATCGTGATGGGCTGCGTGCTCTGCGTCCGTTCCGCTAGATAACGCAACCGTCCGTGGAGATCAACGGCCGCCGCGCGCGCTTCCATGCGGCTGTACACAAATCCGATCAGGTCCGAGAGATGGTGGTCGCGGAAAAGCCCGGTAATACCTTTCTCGCCGATCTGCACGCGCCAAGGCTTGTATAGACGGTCGGCGTTTGCCGGAATACCCTGGGCATCCCGAAAAAACGCCAAGTTCAACGTGCGACCCAAGACGCCTTCATCCGTCCCGAACCACTGAAACCCTTCTTCCGCCGCAATCGCCAACGTCTGATCGGAGACCGAGCCCTCCGACGGCCAGAGCCCCACGGGACCCACGCCAAAGGTGCGCTCATGATACGCGCGCGCGCGGCGTAACTGCTCTCGAGCATCTTCCGGCCGGCGGTACGCCCGGCGGGGCAGCGGCGTGCTGGGATTAGCCACGCGCGCGATATCGGAATCGCACACCAGAGGCAGGATGGGATGGTAAAACGGCGTGGTACTCAGCTCGATCTGCCCGCGCTGCGCCGCCTCGCGATAGGCGGGCAGTACCAATTTCAGAAACTCAAGCTGCTTCTGCTTCAATACTGCCTTGTCGAACTCGGTGAAATCCTTGCCTTTGCGCGCCAGTTTACTGACCGCTTCTTCGCGCTCCAGCCACACTTCGTCCATCCACGCCAGTTGCGAGAGCACCTGCAGGTCGCGCCAATCGCGCGAGGTAAAGGTCACCAGCGCCTGCGCGCCGCCGGCCGGCCGCGACCATTCAAATAGCTCCACAAAGCGCGGCCACCGCGCCATTAAGCGCTCGTGATTCACCTGAAACGCCCGCGCCAGTATTTCGGCCTTATCCTCGCGGGTAAGATCGCGAGTGTCCTTGAACGCCAGCGCAAACCACGGCTCGTTGAACGTCCCGCTGGCATATTCCTCGAGCTGGATGCCCAGCGACGGCACAATATTAAAAGTGGCGTGGAAATTGGGAAATTCGCGGAGCACTTCGACCATGCCCCAGTAGTCTTTTAAGGCGTGTAGCCGTGTCCACGGCAAAACGTAACGTCCAGTTTCCGGATCGCGATACTGCGGTTGGTGCATATGCCACAGCACCACTAAATTCACTCGACTCATCGTTGGCCTGGTTGACTATTCCCTCAATTAAATTGACCGAACGCGTAACGGGCTGCGGGGCCACAGCCGTCACCCCTGATGTGAAATTCTACCTTGCAATCCCCGTTTCGGGGCGTCCTTCTTCCAAGTCGCGTATCGCATTAGTTTTCAACAACTACGTTAACTAGGTACCCATTGGATGCCGCCTCCCCGGACCGCCACACGATTGCGCACCCCTTGCGATTCATTGTATGTTTCGCTCAACCATGATCGAGATTACCCACCGCTTTGTCGATAGCAACGGCATTCGCATGCACCTCGCGGAGTGTGGGACGGGGCCG
>JBEKVU010000544.1:0-2967 GCA_049513775.1 Candidatus Acidiferrum sp. | reverse complement strand
CAGGAGGGTGAGGCCGCGACGCTGGTGGCTGAAGAAGAGCACGAGGAGCGCCGGGAAGCGAAGCAAGCCCAGAAAAAGCACCCTGACAAGAAGCATTCCGTGGGGAAGCCCAAAGCCAAGCCGGCGTCAGGGAAGCACGATGAAGCGAAAGACGATGCCGAGCCTATTTCCGACGGACGCAACGTGACGCTTTTGGTGCGGCTGTATTTCTCTTCGCATGAAAAGCTTTCAGAGCAGCGGTGGTTTGACCGGATACCTTCGGAGGAGCCGTTTAAGAGCGCATCGCCGACAGTGATCCGGCAGGGGGATGCGGAGTTTGAGGAGTCGGAGAAGCATTTTGCCGATTTGGGTTGAGTCGTGATTGGAGTAGCACAGGGCACTCTTTCCTGTGCCCTTTGCGGGCCGCCGCCTCATGCTGACGACACGGGCAAGAGTGCCTGTGCTACGCGAGGCTTGATTTTCGATATAATTGAGCGGCAACATCCCTGAGCCCTGAGCAAGCATGCAGTTCTTCCTCACGAGGACTTAACGAATGGCGTCACAAACCCGGGTCAAGACCGTGACTTTGGATACTTCGAAAACGCATGGGCTAGAGGCCGATGCGCTGGTCCGGCTGTACCGGGTGATGTATTTATCGCGTAAGCTGGACGACCGGGAAATTCAACTCAAGCGGCAAAATAAAATCTATTTTCAGATTTCGAGCGCCGGGCACGAGGCAGTGAGCGCGGCTGCGGGGTTACTTCTTCGTTCAGGCGTGGATTGGATTTATCCCTACTACCGCGACCGCGCGCTGTGCCTGATGCTGGGCGTGACGCCGCTCGATACGCTGCTGCAGGCGGTGGGCGCGAAAGACGATCCGAGCTCCGGCGGGCGACAGATGCCGTCGCATTGGGGGCATCCCAAGTGGAACATTGTCAGCAAGTCTTCGTGCACCGGGACGCAGTTCGTGCAGGCGGTGGGCGCGGCGGAAGCGACAATGTATTACGGGGAGCACCGCAAGGCGTTTGCGGAGGCGAAGAAAGCGCCGCTCGGCGAGTTTGTGGGTTATCGCGAGAATGAAATTGTGTATGTATCGTGCGGGGATGGGGCGACGAGCGAAGGGGAGTTTTGGGAGTCGCTGAACGCCGCGTGCGCAAAGAAACTACCACTGTTTTATCTGGTGGAAGACAACGGATATGCGATTTCTGTGCCGGTGGAGGTGCAAACGGCGGGCGGAAGCATTTCGCGCTTGACGCGGAGCTTTCCGGGATTGCACGTAGCGGAATGCGATGGGACGGATCCGCTGGAGAGTTACATCGCTTGCAAAGAAGCGATTACGTATTGCCGCGAACGGCGCGGGCCGGCGCTGGTGCACGCGCATGTGACGCGGCCGTATTCGCATTCACTTTCCGACGACGAGAAACTTTACAAATCGCAGGAAGAGCGGGAGTCCGAGGCGCTGCGCGATCCGCTGGCGAAGTTTTCGATGTTTTTGGTGCGCGAGGGGATTCTGGATCATAAGCGGATTGAAGAGCTGGAAGCCGGGGTGGACAAAGAAGTGCGCGATGCCGCGGATGAAGCGCTGGCTGCAGAGGAGCCGGCGATTGAGTCGATTGGCGTGAACATTTATTCGCCGGATGTGGACCCAACGTCGCGTGCGTTTGAAGCGGAACCGAAGTTGCACGGGGCGCCGAAGACGATGGTGGAGATGGTGGCCGCGACGCTTTCGGATGAGATGGGGCGCGACGAGCGCATCGTGGTGTTTGGCGAGGATGTGGCAGATGCCAGCCGCGAAGAGAATTTGAAGCATGTGAAAGGGAAAGGCGGAGTTTTCAAGGCGACGGCCGGACTGCAGCGGAAGTATGGCGCGGACCGCGTTTTTAATACGCCGCTGGCGGAAGCGAGCATTATTGGGCGGGCCATTGGCATGGCCACGCGCGGGCTGAAGCCCGTGGCGGAGATTCAGTTTTTCGATTACATCTGGCCGGCGATGATGCAGATTCGCGACGAGCTGTGCGTGATGCGCTGGCGCTCGAATGGGACGTTCAAGGCGCCGGTGGTGATTCGCGTGGCCATTGGCGGCTATTTGACGGGCGGAGCGGTGTATCACAGCCAGAGCGGGGAGTCGATCTTCACACATTGCCCGGGGTTGCGTGTGGTGATGCCGTCGACGGCGCTGGATGTGGCGGGTTTGTTGCGGACGGCGATGCGTTGCGATGATCCGGTGATGTTTCTGGAGCACAAGCACCTGTACCGGCAGCCGTACAATCGCTCGGAATATCCGGGGCCGGAGTATACGATTCCGTTTGGCAGGGCGCGGGTGGTGAAGGAAGGGACGGCGGTCAGCATCATTACCTATGGGGCGGTGGTGCACCGCGCGGAAGTAGCGGCGGCCCAGCTGGCGCGCGAAGGCGTGTCGGTGGAGATTTTGGATTTGCGGTCGCTCTCGCCGTACGACTGGGAGGCTATTGCGGCGACCGTGCGCAAGACGCATCGCGTGATTGTGGCGTACGAAGATATGCTGAGTTGGGGTTATGGGGCGGAGATTGCGGCGCGCATTGCCGATGAGCTGTTTAGTGACTTGGATGCGCCGGTGAAGCGGGTGGCGGCGATGGATAGTTTTTGCGCGTACCACCCGAAGCTAGAGGATGTGATTTTGCCGCAGACTTCGCATATTGCGGCGGCGGTGAAACAGATACTGAGCTACTAGTGAGCTGGCCCCTCGTGGCGCGTGTAACTTCATTGTATTCTTAGCGATGGCGTGATGGCCTGGGCGCTTTAGCGGTGGCGCCCTAAAGGGCGCCACGACAAAAGCCTAAAGACGAATGAGCACCGCGCAGGCGCTTCGTTTTTTGCGTCCTTGACCCGGATGCAACTTTTCGCCATATTTCTTCGTATCTTGTGGTGAAGGCAAAGCGCGGGTTTGCGCCTCGGAGGGGTACTGCCATGACTTGCCCGAATTGCCAGAAAGACATCGCTAGCGGATCG
>JBEKVU010000543.1:0-2978 GCA_049513775.1 Candidatus Acidiferrum sp. | reverse complement strand
CCAGCGTGGACCAGGGCTCGGTTTTCTCTCCCAACGTGAAATTCAGCTACAACTTCACTTCCAAAATCGCCGGCGGTCTCGAATACTATGGCAGCACCGGCCCCATCACCGGCTTCCTTCCCATTAACCAACAGCAGCACCAGATCTTCCCCGCCATCGACCTCAACGTCTCCCCCAAATGGGAAATCAACTTTGGCCTCGGCGTCGGCATCACCCGCGCCACGGACCACCTAATCGCCAAAATGATCCTCGGCTACCGCTTCGACTTTTAACCGCTCGCCGCATCCAGCTTCCATGCTTGTCGCGCAAACAAATTCGCCACGCTCTGCAGGGTGTCGATCTCGCTCACCGGCTTGTCTCGGCGTATGCGTACGATGCGCGGAAAGCGCAGCGCGTACCCGCTCGCGTGCCGTCCGGACTTTTGAATGTTGTTAAACGCCACTTCGAGCACGATGGTCGGCTCGACGGTGCGCCGGTAGCCGTGGTCCTCGAGCGTGTGCTGCAAAAAATAGTCCGTGTACTCGCGAATCTCTACGTCCCTCAGGCCCGAATAGGCTTTGCCGATGTTCAGCAGCCGCTCGCCATCGCGCACCGCAAAGGTGTAATCCGAAAGCACGCCGTGCCGCTTCCCATGCCCGTACTCTACCGCGGTTACCACCACGTCCAGCGTGGCAAACGGCTCCTTCAACTTGAACCAGAAGCCGCCCCGCCGCCCCGGCGTATACGGCGAATCCGCCACCTTTGCGACGATTCCTTCATGGCCGGCGGCCAGGGCGTGGCGGAAGACCGATTGCACCGCGTCTGCGGTTTTACATTCGATTCGTGCGGCAACGCGCAACCCCGCCGGCGCGCCGGAAAACATCGTATCGAGCAAAATTGTCCGTTTCGCAAGCGGTTCGTCCAACAGCAATTCGCCGTCCCGGTACAGCAGATCAAAAGCCACAAATTTCACCGGGATATCGTGCTGCATCCACAGATCCACGCGTTTGCGCCCGAGCCGTTTCTGCAATTCCGTAAACGGCAGGGGCCTCGCATCGCGCCACGCCAGAATCTCGCCATCCAGAATCAACTCTCCGGGCAGCGCCGCGATCGGCTGCATCAGCTCTGGAAACTCCGTCACCTCGTCCAGCGTGCGCGAAAAAATCCGCACTCTTCCATTTTTATCCTTGTGCACCTGTGCGCGGATGCCGTCGTATTTCTCTTCCACCAGCAGCGCCGGCGTTTCCACGTCCGCCAGCTCTTTAACAAACAACTCTTCCGCCCTTTCGACTGGCGCGGCCAGCATGAAACCGAGCGGATGAAACAAGCGCACCACGGCGCTTGCGAGCCGGTCTTCCGCCGCCAGCCTCAACGTTTCGCCGATGTCGCCGGTCATCATATTCGCGCGGCGCACCTCCTTCAGCGGCCGCTCAAAGGCCCTTGCGATGGCCTCTTCCACCAAGCTTTCCTTCGAGCCGATACGCAAGTCTCCGGTAATAATCTTGACGATGTACTTGGCATCGCTTGCGCTCGCCCGTGCCAAAGCCTTCTTCAGCAAATCCGTCTTGTGCGCCTGCACGCGCGCTGCCGACAGCTCTTCAAAAAGTTTAGCCACGCCGGCCAGTGACAAATCCCCATCGCAATGCGAATTCCGCAACAGTTCCTCGGCCATGTTGCCCAGGTCGCCATGCTTGCGGTACGCCGTTCCGAGATGCTCACCTGCTTTGCCGGCCGCGTCGGCGATCGCGCGCCACAACTGTGCGCCCCCAACTCCCAGCGTGCGCTCGTCATATCCGGCGAAAGCGTGGCCGGAAAGAAAACGCGCCGCAAGCACCGCATCAGAAATTTCGAGGGACTTAAGAAACTCGCTGATCAGGCGCAGCTTCTCAAGCTTCTTTGTAGTGGCTCCCACAGCGTCCGCGGCTTCTACAAAACTGCGCATGGCAAGAGATCTCGCGATTTAAGCAATGCTGTTAGCCGCCGGCGTCAGCGTGGGGCCGCGCTGCGAGACTGGACGGCCTCAGACATCGGCTGGCATTGCGGACACCAGAACGTGGTGCGTGCATCCGTCCCCTGCTTGCGCGATTCAATCGGCGTGCCGCACTTCCGGCAAGGTTTGCCTCGTCGTCCATACACCCACAGACTGTCCGCGCTCTTGGCATGCCCGGCGGTGCGTTGCATTCCGTTGTACGTCACGATGCGGTCGCCCGAGCTTTCCGAAACGTTGGCCAGCAGAAATGTTCTTGCCGTGGCTGCCAGGAGTTGCAGCTCTTCGAGCCGCAGCGTATCGATGCGGCGAAACGGATTTACTCCGGACGCAAAACACACCTCGGACTTAAAGATATTTCCAATCCCGGCGAGCACCGATTGCGCGAGCAAAGCGACGCCCGCCTCAACCTCGCCATTGGCGCGCAGACTGGCCACCGATCGCGCGGGATCGAAATCCGTTGCGAGCACATCCGGCCCCAATTGCCTAAAACCTGCCCGTCGCCGTAGCGTGTCTGCGGTATGAAATTCTGCGATCGGCACGTTGAAAGCCACCGCCCAGATCTTGTCCGTCTTTACCACGATGCGCATGTCGATGGGCTTCCGCTGCCACGCCTCTCCCGGCCGGTAGATATGCCAGCTCCCGCTCATCAGCATGTGCGTCAACAAAATCAGCTCGCCGGAAAAATGCATCAGCAGCCATTTTCCTTGCGCCGCCACTTTTTCTACCGTGCGCCCGGTGACGCTGGAATCAAAGTCCACGCGCTTGAGTTTGGGCAATACGCTCTCAAAGCCGGTAACCGTTTGCTCCGCCAACACGCGATGCAGCGTGCGCGCCGTCCGAAAAATCATGTCTCCTTCGGGCATCAGGTGGACTCCGTCACTTCGGGATCGCTCTCGTCAGCGTCGTTTTCGCTCGCCGCGCCATCTGCCGCTTCTTTGGTGTCGCCAGCGATGGGAATGGGCGCAACTCTGCGCATCTGGAATCCCCAAGTGGTGTTTACAAATCCCGC
>JBEKVU010000542.1:0-2986 GCA_049513775.1 Candidatus Acidiferrum sp. | reverse complement strand
CAGCCGGGATTTTCCGAACTTGGCGTCCCGAACATGAATGATGCCGTTAACGAGATCCACATCCTCGCAATCCAGTGCGAGACATTCACCGATCCGCATGCCGGTGACTACAAGTAGTCGGAACAATGTAGCGAATGTCGTCGGCCGTAAGCCCCTGCGTGAATGGAGTCGCAGGGCTGCCTTTATCAGTTTTCGGATGTCGCCGTCGCTGTACACATAGGGCGACCTTCTTATATAGCCATCAGGCAGCAATCCGCGCGGCGGAACTTCTGTTCGAGGGTCCACGCCCGCTTGATACTCGGCAAACGTACGGACGATTTGCAGCCGTTTCGCGCAAAGAGCTGGCTGCCCATGGGGAGACGCCAAAGCGAACCGAAGGGCAAAATCACGCGTGATAAACGACTCACCTTGCTCTTCGGCGAAATCGACAAACCTATGTAAGAGCCGCCCCTGCGACTCGAGCTTAAAGCCCAGCGCTCGCCGCAGAGCGAGATAGGAACGGAGAGATTTTCTTAGCTCGCTCATGCCACACCTCCGGGCCAAGGCTGGGCGATGGAGCGCAGTGCCGCCAGGTCAACCTTGGCGTAGATGGCGGTGGTCTTTTCGGACTGATGGCGCAATATCTTGGCGATCTCGGACATGGACGCTCCATTGCGGAGCATCTGGGTAGCAAGTGAATGGCGAAACAGGTGCGCGCCTCGGGTGGGCGCGTTAATTCCAGCACGTCGGAGAGCTCGTTGCACGACGATGTCGACGGCCGCGGAGTCGGCGAATCCCTCGTAAGGAGCCGCTGATCGAATGAAGACTCTCCGGCATGTGCACGTAGGCCTCAGTTGCTTCAGATATTTTGCGAGGGAGCGGCCCACATCTTTCGGGAGGGGTAATTTGTCCCTGTGTCCTCCTTTGCCGCGGATGGTCAGCTCACCCGCTTCCCAATCGATATCGTCCAGTGTCATGTGCACGATTTCAGCGGCGCGTAAACCGAGTCGAGCTAGTAGGAGCAGAATCGTCCGATCCCGTTGCGCGGTAGGGTCATCCTGGTCGCACTTCCTCAACACGAGCTCGATCTGTTGGGGCGATAAATACTTGGGTAGCCCAGCAAGACTCCAGTTGGCTACCGACGGAACGGAAGCAGCCAGATTTGTGGCGATGTGTCCACGCTGTTGCAGAAATCGGAGCAGGCTGCGCAGAGCTTTGGCCATACACCGAGCAGCATGTGCGCTAGTGTTTCTGGCCTGACGAAGTATGCATCGGGAAATATCTTGGGCATTCAGCTCCCCGACTGAGAGCGCGCCCTTTCCAAAGCGCTCAGAAAGAAACCGTCGGGTGTGAAATAGATACTGTTCCAGCGTTGCCGGCCTGAGGCCCCGTTGCTCCCTCAGGTGTTGTGCGAAGCTGGCCTGCAACTGGTCCAGGGGACTCGTCTGGTCTTGGGAAATGGCAGGCCCAACTACCCTGGCCTTCCGCAAATGTTTCAGCAAAGATCGCAGAGTAGCGTTATCTCCTCGCCTCTTGCTATCGTGCTTTCGTCGGTAACGAAGGAATTGCCGGATTCGCTCCTCGCTGAATTCCTCTATTGCCATCCGGCGTTGTCGCATCCACTGGTCGAGATCTCGTAGCAGAGTGAGTCTGTAGGCGATGGAAGCTTTGGAATATCCTCGACTGGTAAGCCTGTTTGACGAATAGGCCGCACGCGATGGATTGGTGAAACCTTGGGGCGACCCTCGCCGTATACGGTTCAGCGAGGTGGTGCGTGAAGCGCAGAGCGTTCCTCAAGGGTGCGGGGGTTGTCACCGTTGCAGTCGTGGGCGGGGGCGTGTGGCGGGCGTACGGTCAGGGCGTCTTTAGTGTGGGGGAAGGACCGGCGTACGAGCCGTGGAGGGACTGGCGCGGCAGTGGGCGCAATACAGGGGACGATGCGCGGCTTGCGCTGGTGCGCGCCGCGATTCTGGCGGCCAGCCCGCACAACACGCAGCCGTGGCTTTTCAGAGTTGCTGATTCTTTCATCGAGTTGTACATCGACACGCAACGGAATGTCGGCGCGCTCGATCCTTATCTGCGCGAAGAACATATCGGCATGGGTTGCGCGTTGGAGAATCTGATGCTGGCCGCTCCTGCGAACGGATTCGTAGCCACGGCGGAACTGCTGCCGGGAAAGCTTGGCGCGATTACACGCGAGGTTAAACCACAGCTTTTGGCTCGCGTGAATCTGGCACCTGGAAGACGCGAAGAAAACGAGCTGTACAAGTCTATTCCACGGCGGCACACGAATCGCGGTCCTTACGATCCGCACAAGCCAATATCGGCTGATTTTCTGGAGGCACTTGACCGTTTGCCGGGCGACGACGCGAACACGAAGCTGTTTTTGTTCACCGCCGAAGCCGAGCGGAAAAAAATCGCTGAAGTTAGTTCCGCTGCGAACAAGGAAATTTATTCCGATCCGGACGTCCAGAGGGGAAGTGAGCGGTGGGTGCGCACGAAATGGAGTTCGGTGCAAAGAGATCGCGACGGCTTGACCGTTGACGCCTTCGGACTCCCTGTCATCGCGGGCGCGGTTGCGAAAATGATGACCCCGGGAATGTTGCGATGGGCCGGCGCGCACAGCGAGAAAAATGACTATTCGAGGCTGATGCTCAGCGCGCCGCTGATCGGATTTATCGCGGTGCGCGACCGCTACGAGCGGGAGCAGTGCCTGCGGGCGGGGCGAATCTGGCAGCGCGCGCACCTCTTGGCGACGGCAAGGGGTTTCGCCGCGCGGCCATGTAATGAGGCCATGGAGATGGTGGATCATCAACGAGCCCTGGGGAGACCGGCGTCCGGTGTGGCCTTGCTGAATGAGATTACTGGTGACTCGACGTGGCAGCCCACGTTTGTTTTCTATATGGGCTATCCAACTTTGTCGGCGCATGCTAGTCCGCGGCGTCCGGTGCAGGCCGTGCTGGTGTGAATTTGCGAGGACAAAAAGTGGCTGACTCGGGTGGGTGCG
>JBEKVU010000541.1:0-3550 GCA_049513775.1 Candidatus Acidiferrum sp. | reverse complement strand
CCCGAACCGGATGATGGCTTTTCTTCTTTCAGGGAGCGTTCGATCGTGACGGAATCGAAATTAAGGCCGCGCAGCCACACCCTAATTGACGGCGCGAGCCGAGCCGGGGCCCGCGCCATGCTGCGCGCCTGCGGACTGGGCGATGTCGACTTTGAAAAGCCGCTGATCGGCGTGGCCAACACATGGATCGAGATCGGTCCATGCAACTTTCACCTGCGCGAGCTTGCGGTGCACGTCAAAGAAGGCATTCGCGCCGCAGGCGGGACGCCGCTCGAATTCAACACCGTCTCCATTTCCGACGGTATCACCATGGGCACCGAGGGCATGAAAGCCTCGCTCATCAGCCGAGAAGTAATCGCCGACTCGATCGAGTTGGTCACGCGCGGCAATCTTTTCGACGCCATCATCGTTCTGGTGGGCTGCGACAAGACCATTCCCGCGGGCATCATGGCCCTGGCGAGATTAAACATCCCCGGGCTGATTTTGTACGGGGGCTCGATCGCCCCCGGCCAATTTGAAGGCCACACGGTCACAATTCAAGACGTCTACGAAGGCATCGGCAAACACTCCGCGGGCAAGATGACCGACGCGCAGCTCCACAGTCTCGAAGTCGCCGCCTGCCCGGGCGTCGGCGCCTGCGGCGGCCAGTACACCGCCAACACCATGGCCATGGTCTCGGAATTTCTCGGCATCGCCCCCATGGGCTTGTCCAGCGTTCCTGCCACGGATTCTGCCAAAGCTGCGGCCGGAAGACGCGCCGGCGAGATGGTGCTGGAGCTCTTACGCAAAGACGTGACGCCTGCAAAGATCATCACCAAAACGGCCATCGAGAATGCGATCACTGGGGTAGCAGCCACGGGCGGTTCGACCAACTCCGTTCTGCATTTACTCGCAATCGCAAACGAAGCCAAGCTTTCGCTCAACATCGACGATTTCGATCGCATCAGCAACCGCACACCTATTCTTGCGGACCTGAAACCGGGAGGCCGATTTGTCGCTACAGAACTATACGCAGCAGGCGGTACTGCACTGGTCGCGAAGCGCCTGGTTGAAGCTGGATTGCTCCGCGGCGAAGCCCTCACTGTCTCTGGACGCACCCTTGGCGAAGAAGCCAGCCTCGCCAAAGAAACGCCGGGCCAGGAAGTTGTCCGCAAACTGAATGCGCCGCTGAAGACGACGGGCGGCTTGGTGATCCTCAAGGGCAATCTTGCTCCGGAAGGTTGCGTGCTTAAGGTTGCCGGCCACGATTTCAAAACGTTTAGCGGGCCGGCGCGGGTCTTTGATTCCGAGGAGGCGGCTTTCGCGGCGGTCGATAGCAACCGCATTAAATCAGGCGACGTGTTGGTGATTCGCTACGAAGGTCCCAAGGGTGGGCCGGGAATGCGTGAGATGCTTGCGGTTACTGCCGCGCTCGTCGGCGCCGGATTGGGAGAGTCCGTAGCGCTGCTCACCGACGGACGTTTTTCAGGCGCTACGCACGGTTTGATGGCTGGGCACGTTGCGCCTGAGGCCGCCAACGGAGGTCCCATCGCCGCTGTGGCCGATGGCGACATCATCGAGTTCGATATTCCCGCGCGTAAGCTAAATGTCCAACTTACCGACGCCGAGATCCAACAGCGCCTGGCAGGATGGAAACCGCCCGCGCCGCGCTTTACGAGCGGGGTGTTTGCGAAATACGCGCTACTGGTTTCTTCGTCGTCGCTGGGAGCGATCACCGCGGTGCCGGCATCGTTTTCCCGCGCTGGCCAGACCGCCAGCGCTTCGGAATTGGGAAGGACGCTATGAAGCTGACGGGTGCGGAAATACTTTGTGAAGCGCTGACAAAGCTCGGCGTGCGCGACCTGTTTGGTTACCCCGGCGGTGCCATTTTGCCGGTGTACGACGCGTTGGGCAAATCGAAGCTGCACCACGTGTTGGTGCGCCATGAACAGGGTGCCACGCATATGGCGGATGGCTATGCGCGCGCCAGCGGCGAAGTAGGCGTAGCTATGGCTACTTCCGGCCCCGGTGCCACCAACATGGTGACCGGCATTGCTACGGCGATGCTCGATTCTTCTCCGGTGGTGTGCATTACCGGGCAGGTTTCCAGCAAATTGCTCGGTTCAGATGCGTTTCAGGAAATCGACATCACCGGCATCACCATGCCGATCACCAAGCACAACGTCATTGTCTCGCGCGCGGAGGATATTGCACGCAGCGTGCGTGAGGCTTTTCTGATTGCCAATAGCGGCCGGCGTGGGCCGGTTTTGGTCGATATTACTAAGGACGCGCAGCAGGCTTCGGCGGAATTCGATTGGGAATCGGCCACACCGAAGCTTCCCGTGAAGCGCAAGCAGAAAACTTACGATCAAGCGGAATTCGATCGGGCCGTCGAGCTTTTGAATACGTCGAAACGCCCACTGATTCTGGCCGGGCACGGCATCATGCAGAGCGGCGCGACCAAGGCGTTTGCCGAATTTGTGAGCTCCGCCAACATACCCGTAGCCATGACGCTGCTCGGCATCGGGTGCTTCCCTGCCAACGACAAACTAAATCTCGGCATGATGGGCATGCATGGCGAAGCGTGGGTCAATCACGCGATTCAGGAAGCGGATTTGCTCATCGCCGTGGGTATGCGCTTCGATGACCGCGTCACCGGAGATTTGCGCACCTACGCCAAGACCGCGCGCAAGATCCACATTGAGATTGACCGTTCGGAAATCAATAAGAACGTTCCAGTGGACGCCGCGTTGCTCGGCGACGCCCGCGAAATGCTGGAACTGCTGCTGCCGCACATCGCCACGCGAGAGCACGGCGACTGGCTGGCGCGCATCGCGGAAATGAAGGGCGACTCCGCGGTACGCGACATTCAAAGCTTGCCGGACAATGGTCATCTCTACGCCGCGCACGTCATCAATGACATTTGGAAAGAAACAAGAGGCGAAGCCATCGTGGTCACCGACGTCGGCCAGCTGGGCTTTGCTCTCCCCGCGGCCATCGGCGCAAAATTCGCGAAACCGGATTCTGAAGTTTGGGTGGTCGTAGGCGATGGCGGCTTCCAGATGACCATGTGCGAGCTCGCCACCATCGTGCAAGAAAAAATAAATATCAAGATTGCGATCGTAAACAACGGCTTTCTCGGAATGGTTCGCCAGTGGCAGGAATTTTTCTACGACAAGCGATACGTAGCCACGCCGCTGGTGGCGCCTGATTTCGCCGCGTTAGCCAACGCTTTCGGCATTCGGGGCGAACGCGTCAGCAATCGCACGGACAGTATCAACACTATCCGGTCCGCGAGAGAGTACAAGGAGTCCGTGCTCATCGACTTCCGGGTAGAACAAGAAGACTCGGTCTACCCAATGGTTCCAGCTGGAAAAGGGCTACACGAAATGATTCGCCGGCCAAACAACCCGCTAGTGGAAACCGCAACGGAGCCGTAGTTTTTAGTAGCACAGACTTCAGTCTGTGCGCTTTTGTAGCGGGGAGTCTTCTTACCCGCGCATTTTATTTGTTTTTATCAGCTTTTGTATGTTCAGGTGTTTAGTCTCGTTTTTTCTTTTGCATTCTAATT
>JBEKVU010000540.1:0-3003 GCA_049513775.1 Candidatus Acidiferrum sp. | reverse complement strand
TGCGGCGCGCGGATGAAGCGATTCAGTCACGGCTGTCGCGGCTGGAACCGTGGCCGGACGGGCGCGAGATGACGGCACTCAATCAGGCGGTGCAGGCACTGCGCCAGGTGCGGTCCCGAATGGAAAGCTGAGCACACTTACGCGGCGGCATCGGGGAAAATCAAAGGTGACGTTTCGAATTAAGGTGTGACCGGCGGGCACGGCATGCCGCGCTTCTACCGCCCCCGCCCTACGGCCCCGCATCTGGCAGGGAATCTCTTTACCAACAGGAGGCAAGTTGCCGCTCGGGGGGAGGGGTGCCATAATCCTTGCTTCGCGCAAGAGGAATGTTGCAACAGGTGCTCGGCGGAGAGGCTCTAAGGGTTTGTAAGGCGCCGTCGACGAGTGGTTTCGGAGGTCTTATGGCATTGCGAGATAGCTGGATTGAAAAGCGGGAAGCCGCGGCGGCATCGGCGAACGGGAATCGCAACATGTCGCAAATGCATCTGGCGCGCCAGGGCGTGTTGACCGAAGAGATGCAGTTTGCCGGGAAGCGCGAGCAGCTGGATCCGGAAGTGTTGCGGGAAGAGATTGCGCGCGGGCGAGCGATTGTGCCGGCGAACATCCATCATCGCAATTTGCAGCCGATGGCCATTGGGATTGCGAGCAAGTGCAAAATCAATGCGAACATCGGAAATTCCTCGACCAATTCGAATATCGATGATGAATTGAAAAAGCTGCATCACGCGGTGCATTACGGCGCAGATACCGTGATGGACCTTTCTACCGGCGGAGATATTCCGACGATTCGCAAGGCGATTATTGAAGCTTCGCCGGTGCCGGTAGGAACCGTGCCGGTGTATGAAGCGATTTCGCGCGTGCGGCGGCCCGAAGATTTGACGCTCAGCCTGATGCTGGAAGTGATCGAAGAGCAGGCCGAGCAGGGCGTGGATTACATGACGATTCACGCGGGCGTGCTGCGGCAGCACGTGCCGCTGGTGCGCAAGCGGATCACCGGGATTGTGAGCCGCGGCGGGTCGCTGATGGCGCACTGGATGGAGCATCACAAGAAGCAGAATTTTCTGTACGAAAATATTGAGGATATTTGCAAGATTTTCAAGAAACACGACGTGAGCTTTTCGTTTGGCGACGGCTTGCGACCGGGATGCATTGCGGATGCGAGCGACGAGGCGCAGTTCGCGGAGTTAAAAGTGCTCGGCGAATTGACCACCAAAGCCTGGGAACACGATGTGCAAGTGATGATCGAAGGCCCGGGGCACGTGCCGCTGGACAAAATTAAGGAGCAGGTGGACAAGGAGATGGAATGGTGCCATGAAGCGCCGTTCTATACGCTGGGGCCGCTGGTGATCGATATCGCGCCCGGCTACGACCATATTACGAGTGCCATTGGCGCGGCGATGATTGGGTGGCACGGGGCGTCGATGCTGTGTTACGTGACGCCGAAGGAGCATTTGGGACTGCCGAACGCGGAGGACGTTAAGCAGGGCGTGATTGCTTACAAGATTGCGGCGCATGCGGCGGACGTGGCGCGGCACCGGCCGGGGGCGCAGGATCGCGATGATGCGTTGAGCTATGCGCGGTTTCTGTTTGATTGGAACAAGCAGTTTGAATTGTCGCTAGATCCGGCGACGGCCAAGGCCATGCACGACGAGAATTTGCCGGACGATTTCTACAAGGAAGCGAAATTCTGTTCGATGTGCGGGCCGAAGTTCTGCTCGATGAACATTACGCAGCTGGCGGATGCCGAAGGCGGGCACGATCAGACCGAGCGCAAACAGAAATTCGTGGAGCTGCTGGCGAAGGTGGAAAGCGCGCACGTGCCACTCGAGGGGGACTGAGAAACGACCTATGGCGTTTATTCGCGCGGCTAAGACTAGCGAGATTGCACCGGGGACGATCCACGAGCTCGAAGTGGGCGGCAAAACCATTGCGCTGGCCAACGTGGCGGGAAAATTCCATGCCATCGATAACACGTGCTTGCATCAGGGCGGACCGCTGGGCGAAGGCGAACTGGAGGGCGCGGTGGTGACTTGTCCCTGGCATGGGTGGCAGTTCGACCTGACGAGCGGGAAAATCGTGCAAAACCCGTCGGTGCCGGGCGTGGCGTGCTATGAGGTGCAGGTAGCGGGGGATGAGATTCTGGTGAATGTCGGGTAGCGAGCGTTATCTGTATTCATTACAACAATTTACCGCGGCGGGCCAGCCGAGTTGGCCCTTGCTAGGCGCATGGTGTTCGACAACCTAAGCTTCACGTTTTCCACCGATAGCCCGTAGGCTGCACATTTTAATTGGTTTTGCCTGCTCGCTTGTGTATATTGCTGCGGACCAAAGCCTAAATGGCCACACCTACCGTGCAGCGTCACTACTGGATATTTGTTGCGGATCCCCATCATTATCATTGGGATACGCTATTTGTTAAGGGCAAGGAAATGTGGCACGGCGCAAGTTCTAAGCCGGATGCCATCCGGGCGCTTAAACAGGTGCGCAAGGGCGACCGGGTGCTGTGCTACCACTCGGCGCCGGAGCGCTCTCTGTACTCGATCGCGGAAGTGACGCGCGATCCCTATCCCGACCCGCACGACTCGAAGGGGAAAAACCTGGTGGCGGACCTGCGGGCGTTTGAGAAATTGCCCCGCCAGGTGACGCTGGCGGAGATGCGTGCTAATAGCGCGTTGAAAAAAGTGAAGCTGCTCAAGAATGTGCGGTTGATTATCACTTCCATTACGGACACGGAGTATCAGGACATTCTGCGCATGGCGGGAATTATTGCGGCACCGGGAATTCCGCTGCCGTAGTTGGAGACACGGACCCGCCCGGCCTCGCCGCGGTACACTTCCGCATGGTCCATAACCTGAACATTGCGATCGTAAGATGCGGCATACTTGTGTTGCGGCGCGCGATTGGATGGTTTGCGCTCGCTGCGTTTACTTTGGCCATGCCTGCCACGCCGCAAAGCCCGTCTCCTGCTCCATCTCCGTCAGCGCTTTTCGTGCCCCTGCCGGG
>JBEKVU010000539.1:0-3004 GCA_049513775.1 Candidatus Acidiferrum sp. | reverse complement strand
ATTTGCACGTGATCGCGATGAAGAATTGGCACCGCAATTACTTTTTTGACAGCACCGGGTTGCGCTGGGTGCCGCCTTCGCCGAATTTACGGACGACGAAAGGAGCGATTTTGTATCCGGGGCTGGAGATCCTGCAGAATGCTGGCGTTTCCGTGGGGCGGGGGACGGAGACGCCGTTTGAAGAATTTGGCGCGCCGTGGATTAAAGGCGATGAAGTGGCCGCGGAGCTAAACGCGCGAAATTTGCCGGGAGTGCACTTTGTGGCGCAACCGTTTGTAACCGTGTCGGGGTTGTATGCGGGACAGCGGAGCGGGGGAGTGGCGATTCGAATCGTCGATCGCGCGGCGGTGCGTTCGATGACGATGGGGCTGGAGATTGCGGCCGTGTTGCGGAGGCTTTATCCGGAGCAGTTTGATGCGAGCAAACTGTTATTGCTGCTCGGGAATGCGGAGACGGTGGAGGGGCTGGAGAACGGGACGACTCCGGAGCGCATCGCGAGCGGGTGGTCGGATGTTCTCAGAGAGTTTAGCAGGCGGCGCGAGAAATATTTCATTTACAAATAGTTAGAGATTCCTCAACCAAGATTCAGTCTGGGTATTCCGGCCATAGGTTTAAGACCTCAGCCTTTGCCAAATACGCGCAAAACCTGCCAAAAGTACCATTTATTGTGCTAAAGTGCCGGGATGCGAATCGTTTCGTTATTGCCGTCGGCGACCGAAGTGCTGTTCGCACTGGGGTTGGACCGCGAAGTTGTAGGCGTAAGCCACGAGTGTGATTACCCGGCGCAAGCGCGCAGTAAGAGCGTGGTGATTAGCTCCCGCGTGCCGCACGATGCGCGGCCGTGGGAGATCGACGCGTTCGTGCGGCAGCAGGTGGCGCGCGGGCAGAGCTTATATGCGGTGGATGCCGAGGCGCTCGAGCAGTTGGCGCCGGATTTGATTGTGACGCAGGATTTGTGCCACGTATGCGCGGCGTCGCCGGATGATTTGGCAACGGCGCTATCGCGATTCGAAAACCGCCCGGAAGTTTTGTGCTTGAATCCGCAAGACCTGGGAGATGTGTGGCGCGATGTTTTGTGGATCGGAGAAGAGACGTGCCGCGGGCCGCAGGCCGAAGCGCTGGTGAAAAAGATTGGCGAGGATTTGGGGCAGATCGCCCAGGCGATGCACGGCATTACGGAGCGGCCGCGGGTGGCGTGCCTCGAATGGCTGCAGCCGCTGTATGTGGGCGGGCATTGGGTGCCGGAGATGATTCATCGCGCGGGCGGCGAGGATGTTTTTGGCAGTCCGGGGACTCCATCGTTCCGCGTTTCCATGGAAGATGTGGTGGTGCGGGCGCCGGATATTTTGCTGATTGCGCCGTGCGGATATTCGGCTGAGAAGGCGCGCAAGGAGTACGAGGGGTTGGCACTGCCGGCGGAGTGGAGTTCGATCCCCGCAGTAAAGAACAATCGAGTGTATGCCATTGAAGCGAACAGTTACATGAGCCGGCCGGGGCCGCGGCTGGTGACAGGAGTTGCGGCGTTGGCGAAATTGTTTCATCCGACCGCGGACATTCATCTGGATGTGGATCACGCGGTGCTGCCGATCAGCGCGTCGGCCAACAACGGCGCGCGCGCCGTTTCCGTTTAGCTGCAAGGGATTTTCTACCCGTTCCCCGTTTTCACGCCCGTGCTTCCGACCAATTGACAGGAATTCTTCTCATACCTAAGGTTCCTATATGTCAGGGGTGTGAGCCATGATTGGCACAGGAATCAAGCGCGGTACGACGGAGCTGGCGGTGCTCAGCGTCCTTGAAAACTCCCGCTGCACGGATACGAACTAGCGCAGCGAATCGAGAGGCCGAAGGAGGGTACGCGGTGCTTCATCCTGGCGACCAGCGCTTGTATAGCGGCAGTCCCGCGGCGATGAGTAACAAACCAAGCGAGGAGCGGCCCGGGCGCTGGAGCCAGATGCTGACGGTGAGAGCCAGCGCGCCCAGAACGAACAGCGCTGGGACCACGGGATAGCCCCAGCAGCGATATGGGCGAGCCGTGTCTGGTTCGGTGCGGCGCATACGGAAGAGCCCGATTACGGCGAAGCCGAAGAAAATCCACGCGGCGAAGATAAATAAATTCGTAAGTTCCTCAAAGGTGCCGGTGAGCGCCATTACGGCGGCCAGGATGCCTTGGAAAATCAGCGCGCGGGCTGGAGTGCGGAATTTTGGGTGGATGCCGTCGGCGATTTTGAAGAACACGCCATCGCGAGCCATGGCGTAGGGGACGCGAGCGCCGCTTAGGACTGAAGAATTCATCGAGCCCAGGGCCGAGATGGCCATGGCTATGGTGATCCAGAATGCTGCGCCGTTGCCCGCCACCTTTGCTACTACGTCGGAGGCGATGTGCGATGAGGCGGCGACGCTGGAGAAGGGTAAAACCTTCAGGCAGGCGGTGCTGAAGAGCAGGTAGATGACGGCTACGAAGGCTACCCCGCCGACCAGTGCCCGAGGGAAATTGCGCTGCGGATTTTCTACTTCGGAGCCGACCAAGTTTAAATCTTCCCAACCATCGTAGGCCCAGAGCGCGGCGGCTAGAGCGGCGAGGAACGCGCTGAAGATTGCGCCGGCGTTTTGCCCTGCGGCAGGCCAAAGCGGATCGGGGGCGTGGGGTGTGCCAGCGGGAGCAAAGAATGCCACGCCGATTACGATCGCTACGGAAATGATTTTTATGGCTGTCAAGAAAACTTGGACGGCTCCGCCGAGGCGCACACCTAAATAATTTACACCGGTCATTCCGGCGATCCACAAGACGGCTAGCGGTTGCGCCCACGTGAAAACGAAATCGTAAGGGGCTAGCCAATGGGTTAAGCCGGGGATTGCGACGTGCACCTTGAAAAGGGGGGTGGCCACGACTGGCAGAAGGAAACTGAGAAATCTCATTAGCCCGGCGGCGATCGAAGAGAGGGAACTCGGGCGGCCGACGATGGAGTGCATCCAGCCAAAAAGAAAGCCCCAGAGTGGGCCGAAG
>JBEKVU010000538.1:0-3024 GCA_049513775.1 Candidatus Acidiferrum sp. | reverse complement strand
CTCGCTTCATGCCTTTCTTCATATTGTTGTGATGCGTCCCCCACATGCGAGCGTGGCCTCGCCTTGCCAGTCTAGCGCAGTGTCTCTCCCGGCTTCTAGCGCACCCGCCGCGTTCTCGCGGCGCCGCGCAAGCCCATGAAAAATTCCCCGTCTCTGCTACAATTTCTTGTCCGTGAGCGACGCGCCACAAGCCAAGCGGTTCTTCGTCTCCGGCGGCGTACAAGGTGTTGGTTTTCGCTATTTCACGCAGAACGCCGCGGAAAAGCTGCATCTCTCCGGCTACGTTCGCAATTTGCGTGACGGCCGCGTCGAGGTTTTCGCGGCCGGCTCGCCGCCGCAACTTGCGCAATTTCGCTCCATGCTCGAACGCGGCCCGCGTTTTTCTTCCGTCAGCGAAGTCCGCGAAGAGCGTGCCGAACTTGACGCGCGCTTCGCCAAGGGTTTCGTAATCACGTACGACGGCTGAAATCGTCGTTATTCATTTTTGCGTGCGGCAATTTGCCTTTGTAGTGGCGCAGCAGGCTGCGCGCATTTCCCTGATCTCAAGAAATTTTCGCGTCACGATCCACGAGGAGAGCCATGACTGAGCAGTTGAAAACTCTGATCCGCGAAGTGCCCGACTATCCCAAGCCGGGCATTCTATTTTACGACTTGACCACCCTGCTCAAGGACAAGTCTGGCTTTCATCGCATGATCGACCAGCTTTGCGACCACTATCACGGTCACACCATCGATATCGTCGCCGGCATCGAAGCTCGCGGCTTCATCTTCGCTCCAGCGCTAGCCTACCGTCTCGGCGCCGGCTTCGTTCCCGTTCGCAAGCCCAAAAAGCTTCCCGCCAAAACCGCCAGCATCACCTACTCCCTCGAATACGGCACGGACACTCTCGAGCTCCACGAGGACGCTATCCAGCCCGGCCAGCGCGTAATCATCTGCGACGATCTCCTCGCCACCGGTGGAACCGCCGCCGCCACCGCCAAGCTAATCCAGCAACTAGGCGGCACCGTAGAAGGCGCCGCCTTCGCCGTCGAACTCACCTTCCTCCACGGCCGCTCGAAACTCCAAGGCCTCGACATCTTCTCCCTAATCCAATACGACAAATAACCCGCATCGCGCGCCACGTGTAGCGCAGGGCGACCGGTTCTGAGCCCCACGGCTTTTTGGCTCGGCGCTTTGTCTCACTAGCCCTGGCTTAAGCGCGCAACAGACAACTCCTGTGCCGGCGAAAAATGCACCACATTGCAGGGACGCAGCCGGCTGCGCCCCTGCTTGCCCAGGCGGAGGAACCTACCTCCGCCTTTTTTTTGATTCGTCTCGATGTGTTGCCCCTAGCTGACTACGCTTTCCCCTTCGCCCCCCGCTGCCGTCGCGCCTCAAACAAGACCACCCCCGCCGCCACCGACACATTCAGCGATTTCACCGGCCCGACCGTCGGCAACGAGACCACAAAATCACACCTCTTCCTAGTCAACTCGTGCACCCCCGCGCCCTCTCCCCCCAGGACAATCCCCACCGGCGACGTAAAATCCGCCTCCGTATAACTCTGCTCCGCCTTCTCATCGAGCCCAATCAACCAGTACCCCGCCTCTTTCAACTCCTCCATGCTCCGCGCCAGATTCGTCACCTTCGCCACCGGCAAATGCGAGAGCGCCCCCGCCGACGCCCGCGACACCGTATCCGTAAGCCCGGCCGCCCGCCGCTCCGGAATCACCACGCCATGCGCCCCAGCCGCCAGCGCCGTTCGAATGATCGCACCCAGATTGTGCGGATCCTCCACCCCATCGAGCAGAACGATCAACCCGCTCTCCGAGCCCGCAGCTTTTGCACTTTCAATAATCTCCTCCAAAGAAGACGCCGTCCGCGCCGCCGCCATCGCCACAATTCCCTGGTGATCTTTCGAATTCGCCAGCCGGTCTAGCTGCCCGCGATCTTCAAATCGCAGCGGCACGCCCAACTTTCGCGCCAGCTGCACGATCTCTTCCGTCCGTGTATCCTGCCGCCCCTTCGCGATCACAATGCGGTCCAGCGCCCGCCCCGCCTCCAGCGCCTCCCGCACCGCATGTATCCCCGTCAAGCGATCCATAGCCACCCAGTCTACCGTTCTCCATCTCTCAATGTCAGTCCCTACGCAAAGCGCACTTCACGCTCCGCGGCATTAGTCGCCGCTCAGGTCCCACGCACCAAACAGAAAACGCCACTTACCAAAATCCTCGCTGTCTTACTCAATAGTACTATAACGTAATACAATACTTGTTATTTTTCAAAGGTACAGAACTACGTCTGCGCTATTACTCTTGGGAACGCCGATCCCCAATCCGTACTTTTCGATGCCCCATCCCAAAGGTAGATTCCCGCGAAACCGCCCCACAGGCAGTTAACTATCTTGTAATAATGGTAAGCCCGTAACTTCAGCAGGGTGGACACTTGCAAAAGCGTATGAAAACAAAGGAACTTCAAGTGCCGGGGTGATCACACACTCTCCAGAAACCTCAGGGGGTAGTAGTCCTTTCCGGCATCCTATTCCTCACCGGCAGAGAGTCTTGGAGTTGCCAAAACGAAGGGTACGGCGGCGTCTGCCTAGTCCAGGCAGCCGCAAAACTCTACGATGCGCGCGCGCGCGGACTTCACTGGGACCGCAAAGGGCAGCTCCGCCGCCGCATCTAGCAGCAGGATCACCCGATCGAGCGCCCCCTCTCCTGCCCGCCCGGTCAGCGCCAGCCGGATCGGGTGAAACAGCTCGCGGCCGCGCGGCTCCATACTGTCTTTCATCAAGGTAATAATTTCGCTGAACCGCTCCGCTGTAAGCGGCGCGCCATCGAGCAACTCCATCGCGAACCGCCGCAAAACATCGCGCGCCGCATACCGCGACATGACAATGTGGCTCTCCATCCGCGTAACTGTTTCCGCCGCGTCGTAGTAAAACACGAGCGCCAGGAAATCTCCCAGGTCCGCGCGATCCCTTACTTGCGGACCCAGCAAAAACGCCGCACGCTCGCACCACGCCAGATGCTCGGCCGCCGCTTC
>JBEKVU010000537.1:0-3032 GCA_049513775.1 Candidatus Acidiferrum sp. | reverse complement strand
TATCGGCCTTATGGTCCCGTAGAATCAACATCGCAGCTAATCATCGCACTCGGTCGTAAAGACGAACGCCGCAACTGTTAACCGAAGGGTCGCTGGCTCCAATCTGGCCGCCAGCTCGCTAACTTCCTTTTGGCGCTTCAGGCGAGCCCGGCAGCAAGTGAAAACGGCCCGGATACCTTTCGAGCGTCCGGGCCGGCTTTGTTTTCAGTGAATTATCCTTACTTTCTGTAGCCCGATTAATAGCCCAATTTAGCAGAGGGTCTGCACTGTGAAGAGACGTCGATTCAACGACTTAGGTGAGATGAAGGCGTGCTTGCAAAGCAGGTGCTCTCCCAGCTGAGCTACACGCCCTCAAACCCAGGTTCCCATTCTAGCCATTTGTGATTTCCCGCGCCACCGCGATGGATCGGCGCGGGGCGGGGAAAGCGTTCGTGTCGTTACAGAGGTGGGATTCGGGGTTCGACAGCCGTATCGCGCGGAACAGAAATCGCTCCGGCGCACTTTGTGCGATACCAGACATTCGCTATACTGACGCAGCCTCCTCTCACCCGCGCAACCCCGCGCGGATGGCGGAGCTCAGCCATTTCAGATTCGACGCGGCAACCCGGCGCCTGCGGGTTCCAAACGCCCCGCGCGATCGAAGATCGGACACTGTGGCAATACCTGAACGGGACTCCCGCTTAGCGCGGGCTGAAGGCGATGTGATGATTGTCGGCGGCTCGGCCGCAGGGCTTTTTACCGCGGCAAAGGTCGCGCAGGGTGGCCGCAAGGTGCACGTCCTGGAGTCCAAGCCAGGTTTCGAACCGGCGTCGCGCACGCTCATCGTCACCGATCATTTCCGCAGTCAGCTGGGAACCGCCGCCAAAGAAAGCATTATCAACGAAATTCGCCGCTTCGAGCTGTTTACCGACGGTCGCTCGGCCCAGGTCGCGCTGAATAGACCAGATCTCATCATCGAGCGCTCGCGTTTGATTCCCGCGCTGGCGCGCGATGCGCAAAAGGCCGGGGCGACTCTTGATTTTGATACACGCTTCCTCGGGCTGGCACCCAATGGTCATGGTTTGCGCGTACAAGTCGAATCGGGCGGACACCGTGAGGAGCTGCACGCAGACAGCCTCGTCGGCGCCGACGGCGCCACCAGCCGCGTGGCACGTGCTTCCGGCTGGCCGCCTATCGAAACGGTCCCGCTGATGCAGGCCATCGTGCGCTTGCCCAAAGATTGTCCTCCGGACACCACGCGCGTCTGGTTCGTGCCCGACGACACACCGTATTTCTATTGGCTGGTTCCCGAATCACCCGAACGCGGGGCGCTGGGCATCATCGGCGAAGATGGCCGCGACACCAAGCGCTGCATCGAACGCTTTCTGCAAAAGAAAAATATGGAGCCGCTCGAATGGCAGGGCGCACGCATTCCCGTTTACAAGAAGTGGGTTCCGGTGCGCCGCCGCATCGGCAACGGTGAAGTTTTTTTGGTCGGGGACGCCGCCGCCCAGGTGAAAGTTTCGACCGTCGGCGGCATTGTGACGGGATTTCGCGGCGCGCTCGGTGTGGCCGAAGCGATCCTACGCAATGGCGACAGCGGCGAACTCTCCGCGCTGCGCCGTGAGCTTGGCACGCACTGGCTCATTCGCCGCACGCTGCATCACTTCCAGCAGAAAGATTATTCCCATCTCGTGGATCTGCTGAACAGCGCCGCTCGCCAGTCTCTCGGAGAGATTAACCGCGACGAATCCACGCGCTTGCTTTGGCAGGTGGTGCGCCGCCAGCCGCGCTTTGTCCTGCTCGGTCTTCGCGGCCTCCTAATGGGAAACGCGCATAAGGGCTGAAGCGCCGCCAGCCATCTCCAATTGTTTTGTTCCATCGCTTTTTTCAGTCACAATAGAGGATTGCAATCCCGCTCCGGTGGCAGCCGGGACCGTCACCTGAAGCGATTATCGAGGAGTGTTCGCATTGCGCATCTCAGTCATTGGTTGTGGATACGTAGGATTGGTCACCGGCGCCTGCCTGGCCGAGGCTGGTCACGAAGTTGTTTGCACGGACATCAACGCTGAGCGCATCGCGCAGCTCAATGCCGGCGGCGTGCCCATATACGAGCAACATTTGGGCGAGATTTTAGCGTCCGCGCGCAAGTCCGGAAAGATCTCCTACACCTCAGACATCGGCGAAGCCATTCGCGCCGGGGATGCCATCTTCATCTGCGTGGGCACGCCGCCAAAGGAATCCGGCGAAGCGGATCTTTCCGCCATCGACCATGTCGCGCGGCAAATCGCGGCTGAAGCGCAGTCGCCCAAGTTGGTCGTCGAAAAAAGCACCGTCCCAGCGCGCACCGGCCTGGAACTCAGCCGCGCCCTCAAGGCCTATTCGCGCGGTAGCAACGTGAAGTTCAGCGTAGCCTCCAATCCCGAGTTTCTGCGCGAAGGCACCGCCGTGTATGACTTTTTCCATCCGGATCGAATCGTTGTCGGAGTGGAAGATTCCTCCACGGCCGATCAACTACGCGAGATCTATCGTCCCATCCTCGAACGTAATTTTCATTGCCCGGTACACCAAGGCGCGTGCCCTGCGGGGGCCAAAGCCGAATTTCTGGTTACCACCATCAATAGCGCGGAGCTGATCAAGCACGCTTCGAACTCTTTCCTAGCGCTGAAAATCAGCTACGCCAATGTGATCGCGGACCTCTGCGAAAGAATTGGCGCAGACGTTGAGGAAGTCACGCACGCCATGGGTCTTGATCCACGCATCGGCACCCAATTTTTGAAAGCCGGATTGGGCTTCGGAGGTTTCTGCTTCCCCAAGGACGTTCAGGCTTTCATCCATCTTTCCGCCACAGTAGGGGTGGACTTTGAAATTCTGAAAGCCACCGAGCGCGTTAACAAACAACGCATAGAGCGCTTCCTCGAAAAGATTCACAAAGCCCTGTGGGTGGTGAAGGGCAAACGCATTGCCGTGTTAGGCCTGGCCTTCAAGGCCAATACCGACGACATTCGCTTTGCTCCCGCGTTGGACGTGGTCAAGAAGCTGCTCGACGAGGG
>JBEKVU010000536.1:0-3038 GCA_049513775.1 Candidatus Acidiferrum sp. | reverse complement strand
GGGCGCAGCATGCTGCGCCGCAGTTTGCTCGGACGTCGGCCAATCCATCCGGCTTCGATTCGCTAAGGATTCACGCGGTATATCCAATTTGTCTGTTCGGAGAGTATTGGCGCAGCGACTAGCGTTACGTTGGCGCCCGCGAGGATGGCGTCAACCATCACGCGCTTCGGTGCGAGCGTGCAAACCGGATCCGTCGCCGCCGCGTCGCCCGCAAGCAAAAGCGCCTGGCAGCGGCAACCGCCAAAATCCCGTTCCCGGCGGTCGCACGTTTTGCACGGTTCCTGCATCCACTCCTGCCCGCGAAACCTCTGAAACGCCTCCGACGAATTCCAAATCTCACCGAGTCCGCGCGTCTTTACATTCTCAAAAGCCAATCCAGGAATAATCTTGGCGGCGTGGCATGGCAACGCCTCGCCGCTCGGCGTGATGAGCATCAGTTTGCGGCCCCAGCCGCCCATGCAAGCCTTGGGATATTTCGCGTAATAATCCGGCACGACAAATTCCACACGAATCTTCCCGCGCAGGCGCTCTTGCGCCGCCTTAAGCATGGCCAGCGAATTGTCCAGTTGCTCGCGTGTTGCAAGTAACGCCGCGCGATTGGCGAACGCCCATCCGTAATACTGCACGTGCGCAAATTCCACGCGCGTGGCGCCGGACGCTTCCGCAAGGGCCAGCATTTCGGCGAGCTGATGAAGGTTGCGGCGATGAATTACAAAATTCAGCGTGACGGCCACGCGGCGCGTTTTCAGCCACTCGAGAACCCGCAATTTCTGCGCGTGCGTTTTTGTGCCGGAAATTTCTTCGGCTATTTCTTCCGTAGCACTTTGAAAGCTGAGCTGGAAATGGTCGAGCCCGGCGGCGATGAGCGCGTCGAGCTTCGCTTCATCAAGGGGCAGACCTGAAGTTATCAGGTTTACGTAGAGGCCCGCGGCGCGCGCGGCGCGGATTAATTCCTGAATGTCTGGACGGGCCAGGGGCTCGCCGCCGGTGAAGTCGGCTTGCAGCACGCCAAGTTCGGCGGCTTCTTTGAATACTCCAGACCATGTTTCCGTCGACAGTTCCGTTGCGCCCGTTTGCAGTTCTTGCGGGTTCGAGCAGTAGACGCAGTGCAACGGGCAGCGATGCGTCAGTTCGGCAATCAGGGCGAGCGGGTTGGTTGGAGGTTGCGTCATGGCCGAAAAGGCGCCCGCCTCAAAAGGCGGCCGCTACAGATCGAGGGCGCGCTGATCGTGCAGTAATTTCAGGTAGCCGAGGATATCTTGCGAGACTTTTTCTGGCTGTGCTTTGCTGTAGATCTTTTGCAGGTCGGTGATGATTTCCTTGACGGTGTGCTGGCCGTCGCAGCGTTCGATAATTTCCATGCTGGGGCCCTGCAGGCGTAACGCGCGCTCGGGCATGAGCAGAGTACGGGGCTCTTTGCCAGGGTCGCTCAAGCGGCAGCCGGGAGCTAGGCGTGGTTTGCTGTGTAGATCAAGATGGGCTGGTGTGTCGGTCATTTATAAATCGCTCGGCTCGAAGGCGCCTGGCGGAGGCCATCCGGGATTTACGTAGGCGTAGTAAAGCGCGTCGAGTTGCGCCCAAAGGATATCGCACTTGGCGCGCAAGGCGGCATAGGCGAGATCCTGTTCCTCGCGGGTGCGCGCGTGCTTGACCACCCAGTTCAGCGCGAAATCGGAGTCTTCGGCGGCTTGCGTCAGCCGGTCGCTGAAGTAGTCGAGGCCGCCTGCGAGCCACGGATAGTGTTGCTTTAGCCGATCCACGCGCAGGGTAATCAGTTGCTTGGAGAAGAGTTCGGTGAGCGAAGATGCCACCGCTTCAAGATGCGAGCGCGCGGAAACCAATTGCACGTACGCGTCGACGGCGTAACGCGTGGCCGGCAAAATGCCTTCGCCGCGCACTGCCTGCATGCGCGGCAAGCCGGTGACTTCCACCAGCTTCAACCATTTCTCAATGCCGCCAGGAATCGTGCCGTCGCCATCGTGATCGATGATGCGTTTACGCCAGGCAACGCGGAAACCGGGATCGTCGCTGCGCGCCAGGATCGCGGCGTCTTTCATGGGTATGCGGCTCTGATAGAAGTAGCGATTCAGCGCCCACGCTTGCAGCTGGCCGCGCGTGAGCTTGCCTTCGTGCATCATCACGTGAAAGGGATGGCGGTGATGGTAGCGCTCTTTGCCGATGGCGTGAAAGCCGGCGATGAACTGCGGTTCCGGGAGGGCGTGCTTTTCGGTGGCGGTGGTCACAGTTGCAACTCCATGCCATCGTAGGCGATTTCAAAGCCCGCTTCCAGCACGGCATGGTGCGCTGCGCTGTCTTCGTCAAGGATGGGATTGGTGTTGTTGATGTGCACGAGAATTTTGCGGGTTTGCGATGCGTTTGGAAATTGATCGAGGAGTCCGCCGGGGCCGGAGAGCGGCAGGTGGCCGATTTCGCGCGCGGTTTTGCTGCTGCGCCCGACGTTGATAAGTTCGGTGTCGCTCCAGAAGGTGCCGTCGAGTAGCACTATGTCGCTCGAGGCGGCCCACTCCTTCCAGCCGGTGCTGAAATTGGGCAGCGAGGGCGCGACGAACAGCCGTTTGCCGCAGTGATCGAAGACCAACCCGATCACCGCTTCGTTGGCGGGAAGGGTGGCACGGAGTTTGCCGCTCACGTAATCCGGGTAATCGCCGCCGAGCGAGACGGCGCGGGAGAAGAGCAGCGGCGGTCCTTCGGGATTATGGTGCTTGGTGGTGTCGACGGCGGAGGCGATCTCCAGTGGAACCCACTCAACCGGAGGAGCGGCGCGACCGAGCACGCGGAAGATGGAGTTTTCCTCCGAGATGATGCGGCGAACGGCCGGCGTGCAGAGGATGCGAAAGCCCTGGAATTCGCGGAGGTGCAGCAGGCCCAGCAGGGCGTCCACGTCGGCGTTGGGGAGATAGACGTCACGGATGGGCGTAGAGCTGGTGCCGTCGGAAAAGGGTTGCAGCTCCTTGGTGGCGAGGACCTGGGAGCGGAGATCGGGTGAGGCGTTGATCAGGGTCCAGTAACGGCGCTGG
>JBEKVU010000535.1:0-3051 GCA_049513775.1 Candidatus Acidiferrum sp. | reverse complement strand
AACGCGTCGGACACGTCGCCGAAGGCCTGCTGAATGGCTTGTTTGTACGCGATCAGCGCTTGTTCGTGCTGAGACTTGGCGAAGCGCAAATTTCCCGTCAGTGCTCCCCCAGTAAAAATCGGCTGGCTCACCTGCGCGCCGTAGGACCAGATCCCGAGTTGCGTACTCATCAGACTGGAGAACGCGCTACTGCGGCCAAACGAACCACCGCCCGAGCCCGTCAAAGAAATTTGCGGAAAGAACTGCGCCTTGGCGACACCAATTTCCGCATTCGCCGCAACTAACAGTTGTTCCGCCTCGCGAATATCGGGCCGGCGTTCAAGAAGCGCGGAAGGCAATCCCGGAGGAACCTCCGGAGGCAGCCACTGATCCACCAACGGGCGTCCGCGCGGCACACCCTGCGGGTAGTTGCCCAGCAGAATGCTAATGGCATTTTCTTCCTGCGCGATTTGCCTCTCAAGGTCGGGAACGGTGGCGTTCGCTGAATCCAGAACTTGCTGCGCCTGCAAAACGTCGAGCTTCGTGGCCACCCCGTGCTGCAAACGAAGGTTGGTGAGCTTCACCGAGTCTTCCTGGGTCCGGACAGTATCGTGGGTGATCTCGAGCTGCAGGTCCAGTTGCAGTAGCGCGAAATAATCGCTGGCCACGTCGCTCACCAGCGTCAGGATGACCGTCTGCCGAGCATCCTCGGTGGCCAGTAGCTCAGCCCGCGCGGCCTCCGTCGCGCGGCGCAGCTTGCCAAAAAGATCCAACTGAAACGCCGCGTCGGCGGTCAGAGTGAGAAAGTTGAATCGACTCTGTTCGAGATTTTCTTTACCACCGGCGAAGTTGCCATTCCCAGCGACCTGTGGAAACAAATTGGAACGCGTCACCACAAGCTGCGCGCGGCTCGCGTTGATGCGTTCCGTTGCCAGTTGCAGGTCGTAATTTTGCCTGAGCGCTGTGCGGATAAGCTCTTGCAGTTGCGGATCTTGAAACACTTGCCACCACGGAAGGTCCGCGTAGGACGCGACTTGCGCTTGCACCTGCGGGTTATCGCTCAGCTCGCGAAATGCGGTGGGAGGCTGCACCGCGGGCCGGCGGTAGTTCGGACCGACCTTACAGCCCGCAAGGAAACCGGCGAGAACGATAAGACCGATGAGACCCACAAGACCGATGAGAGTTGACGCCAGAACCGCCGATAGCAACAGTCGCGGCTTCTTCCTCACGAGCATCATTGCGCTCCTGCCAAGCCGCGCCCGCATCTCAATCTCCCTCCGCTGGAGCAGGCGTCGCCGGCAGTGCTCCAGAAGCGTGTTCCTGGCCAGCACCGGACCACTTCTCAACCAGGTAGAAAATCCCCGGCACGAAGAAAATTCCGATCAAGCTGGCCGCCAGCATCCCGCCAATCACCGTGGTGCCCATAATTTGCCGGGCCACCGCGCCCGCCCCGGACGCGGTCCACAGCGGCACGCAACCAAGAATGAACGCGAACGACGTCATCAAAATCGGTCGCAGGCGGAGCCGTGCACCCTCTAGCGCCGCGTCGACCAACGGCTTCCCTTTCTCGAACTCATCTTTTGCAAACTCCACGATCAAGATAGCGTTCTTCGCTGCCAAGCCAATCAGCATCACCAGCCCAATCTGTGAGTACACATCCGTTTCAATCTGCACTAGATAGGGCGGATAGAAAGCGCGCACCAATACGCGACGCAGCAAAAGGATCCCAAAAGCCCCGAAAACCGCCACCGGCGTACTCAAAAGCACGCTGAACGGCAGCGTCCAGCTTTCGTACAGTGCCGCCAGAATCAAAAACACGAACAACAGGGACAATCCAAAAATCACCGGAGCCTGCACGCCCTCGCGCGCTTTCTGTTCTTGAAACGAAATCCCCTGGTAGTCGAAACCCATCTCGCGGGGCATGGTTTGCTTGAAGACATCTTCGAGCGCCGCCGTGGCTTGGTCGGCGCTGTAGCCCGGCGCTGCGCTGCCGTTAATCTGCGCGGAGCGATATTCGTTAAATCGCAAAGTAAATTCCGGGCCGAGACGCGGTTTGATGGTCGTCAACGTCGAGAGCGGAACATTCTCGCCCTTATTGTTGCGCACATAGAACAACCCCACGTTTTCCGCCCTCGCCCGGTCCTCGCTCTCCGCCTCGATGTACACCTGCCACTGCCGGCCGAAGCGATTGAAATAATTGATGAAATACCCGCCCATGAACGCCTGGATGGTTCGATAAACGTCGTTCAGCGCCACTCCTTGTTTCAACACTTTGTCCCGGTCGACGTCCACGAACTGCTGCGGGACGCTGGCCAGAAAAGTTGTGCTGAGGCTGGCGATTTCCGGCCGCTTACGCGCAGCCTCCAGAAAAGTGCCGAGGTTCTTCGCAAGGAATTGAATGTCGCTTCCCGAGCGGTCTTCCAGAATGAACGTGAATCCTCCTGCTGTGCCCACACCTGGAATTGCCGGGGGCGAAAATCCAAAAGCCACCGCCGTCGGCAACCTGCTCAGCTGCTGATTCAAATGCGCTTTGATGGTTTGAAATTGCTCCGCCGCGGTCTTGCGCTCATCCCAGGGCTTGAACGTCACGAAAAACGTCGAGTTGTAGGTCGTTCGCACAAAACTAAGCAAACTAAATCCAAGAAAGCACGTCACGTGTTGTACGCCGGGCGTGTCCATTAACACTTTTTCCACATCCTCGGTCACCGCACGGGTACGCTCCAAAGAGGCTCCGTTGGGCAACTGTACGTTCACGTAGAAATAGCCTTGATCCTCGTCTGGCAGAAAGCTCGATGGGATGCGACTGGCAAAAAATCCTGCCGCCACGCAAAAGACTAGCAGCAACACCACGACCACCGCGGTTTTCTTGACCAGCACCGCGCTCCAACTCACGTAGCCATTCGTAGCGCGCTCGAAAACTCCGTTGAACCAGTTGAAAAATCGCTGCAATAGTCCGTGGCTCGGCGTCTTCGGTTTGAGCAGCAGTGATGCCAGCGCCGGGCTCAGGGTGAGCGCATTGAACGCCGACAGCAACACGGAAATCGCGATGGTCACCGCGAATTGTTGGTACAG
>JBEKVU010000534.1:0-3070 GCA_049513775.1 Candidatus Acidiferrum sp. | reverse complement strand
GGCCACGACTCTCGTCAAAAACTGCGGCTCAGGCGGCGTTGTGCAGCGTGCGCATGCGCAGCCGGTACCACACGCTGATGAGCACCACGGAGACTACAAAAATCAGCGTCGAGATGGCGTTGATTTCCGGAGTGATGCCTTGACGCAGGCGCCCCCAGATTTCCATGGGCAGCGTGTTGTCGCGTCCGATCAGGAAAAAGGTCACTGCGATTTCGTCCATGGACAGCGTGAAGATCAGCAGGCCTGCCGCAACGAGCGAGAGTTTTAGATTGGGCAGCGTGATGCGCCAGAAGGTTTGCCACGGGGTAGCGCCGAGGTCGAGCGACGCTTCTTCCTGTGCGCGATCTAGTTTTTGCAGGCCGGCGAAGAGTTCCGTGGTGGCCACGGAGATGAGCGCCGTGCCATGGCCGAAGAAAACGGTGAGCAGGCTCAGCCGCGCGTTTATGAAAACCGCGAACATCAGTAAGGACAGGCCGGTGATGATGCCGGGAAGAATGAGCGGGAGGAGGACTAATCGGCGGAAGAGCGCTTTGCCAGGAAAGCTCGACCGATCGAGGGCGAGCGCCGCCAGCAGCCCGAGGGTGAGCGCCAGTGCCACGCTACCCGCGGCGACCAAAAGACTGTTCAACACCGCGTCCCAGATTGCCGCATCGCTGAACAGCTGCTGATACCAGTGCAGCGTGAAATGCCGCGGTGGAAATCCGCCTACGCCGTCACGATTGAAGGAAAACGCCACGAGCACAACGATCGGCAGGTAGATGAACGCAAACACGAGGATCGCGTAAGCGGTTAGTGCGGGTGGGCGTCGGGATGTGGCGGCGGCGCTCACTTGAAAGCCCAGCGCCTCTCGAAAGTTTCGGTGAGAGAGAGCAGCGTCAAGGTGAAGATGAGAATGCAGACGGAAACCGCGGCGCCGAGAGGCCAATCATATGCCGCGCCGAAAAGGCTTTGCACCACGTTGGCAATCATGGTTCCCGATGCGCCGCCTACCAGCAGCGGCGCCAGAAAATCTCCGAGGGAAAGCACAAACGCAAACGTGGCTCCGGCGAGCAACCCGGGCATGGAGAGCGGCAGGATGATGCTGCGAAATGTTTTGGCTGGAGTTGCACCGAGATCTTGCGAGGCTTCGAGCAGCGGGCGGGGAATGGTTTCGAGTGCGGCGTAAATGGGAAGAAATACGAAAGGCGTGTAGATGTGCGTCAACATCAGCACCACGGCGAATGGACTGTAGAGCAGAAATCCGACGGGCGCGTGCGTGAGGTGGGCATATTGCAGAAAACCGTTTAGAACGCCTTCGCTTCCGAGGATGGTTTTCCAGGCGTAACCGCGCACCAGATAGCTGACCCACAAGGGGACGATCACCAGTTGGTAGAGGAGTTCCTTGCGGGCACCAGCATGAAAAGACAGGTAGTAAGCCAGCGGATAGCCAAGCAGCAGTGAACAGCACGTGACGCTGGCGGCGATGCGCATGGTGCGCAGCAGCACCTGCAGGTAGACCGGCTTGGTGAATAGAGTGGCATAATTTCCAAAATTCCATTGATGAACGATGAAGCCGTCGCGGACCAGCCAGAAACTATGCACGAACATTAACGCGTAGGGCAGCAGCAGAAAAATGCCTACCCACAAAAGCGGAGGGAGCGAGACGAGCGATTTGTAGGCTCGCGAATACATTGCTTTTTTCCGGCTACCGCTATTACTCTCCAAACTTAAGCACCAACACGAATTGCGTCGGCGGGCGAAAAAGTAAACTCCTGTTCACCGCCTAAAGGCCCCGCGGCGGGAATGCGAACGCGCAACTTCTGATTCTTGCCGCAGAAAATCTCGAGCGTCTCGGTTGGTCCGCCGTACAGTTGCTGGTGAATGATGCCGCGAAAGTGGATGGCCTGTGACGCTTGTGGCAGCAGTCGCGCAGCGTCTCGCGCATGGGCGATCGCTTCCGGGCGTAGAGAAAAGAGCGCCGCGCCATTGGGCTCGCCGGTGGGCCAGCGCAACGCGCCGCATACAGCCCAGCCATCGCGGATTTCCGCTTCCAGTAAATTGGTTTGTCCGATGAATTGCGCAGCGTACGCCGTAGCTGGCCGACCGTAAATTTCGCGCGGCGAAGCGATTTGTTCGAGTGCGCCGGCGCGCAGCAGTGCGATGCGGTCGGAAAGCGCCATGGCTTCTTCCTGGTCGTGGGTGACGAATAGAAACGTGATGCCGATTTCGCGCTGCAGGGCTTTTAACTCGCTCTGCATTTGCTTCCGTAGATTGGCGTCCAGCGCGGAAAGCGGCTCGTCCAGCAACAACAGCTGCGGACGATTGACCAGCGCGCGCGCCAACGCTACGCGTTGTTGCTGGCCGCCGCTCAGCTTCGTAGGACGCGCGCTCGCAAACTCGTGCATCTTCACCATGCGCAGCGCTTCGTCCACGCGGCCAGAGATTTCGCCCGCCGCAGTCCCTTTCACACGCAAACCGTACGACACGTTTTCGCGCACGTTCATGTGGGGAAAGAGCGCGTAGTGCTGAAAGACAGTGTTCACGGGCCGACGATAAGCGGGCAGCGTGTCCAGCCGCTGCCCGCTCATCCAGATTTCTCCGGAGGTGGGCGCTTCGAATCCCGCGATCAGGCGCAGCAGGGTGGTCTTGCCCGATCCGCTTTCCCCTAGCAGGGTCAGAAATTCTCCGCCGGCAATTTCGAGTGAAATGTTTTTGAGCACTGCCGCCGCGCCAAATTGTTTGCTGACCGCGCGCACGTCGAGCAGCGTGCCCCCAGCGGGTGGGTCCATACGTGCGGCATTGACGGCGGGAACGCTCACTGTGCGGCCTTAACCTCATTCCAGATTTCGTTGTATTTCGCGCGCCGCGGCACATCCTGCCAGAAATAAATGTGCAGCATGTAAGCATCCGGATCGTCGAGGTGCAGGCTCTTTTTCTCCTCATCGGTCATGAATTGCGCCGCCGTGGCATTCGCCGGCGTGTAATGCGTAACGTCCGTGACGTGTTTCTGTGTTTGCGCTTCGATCATGTATTCCAGAAATGCCTGCGCCAATTCTTTGTGCGCACTCGCGGAGGTAATCATTAAATGATC
>JBEKVU010000533.1:0-3071 GCA_049513775.1 Candidatus Acidiferrum sp. | reverse complement strand
CCTATTGGGTGAGCTTTCCAGATATCGTAAAATATGCCGGCGGTACGCCGGTTTACGTGGCCACCACGCCAGAAGATGGATTTGCCGTGAGGGCCGCGGCCATCGAAAAAGCCATTACACCTAAAACGCGCTTGCTGATTCTGAATTCGCCAAGCAATCCGGCAGGCGGCGTGGTTCCGCCGGAAGAGTTCGAGCGCATCCTCGCCGTGTGCAAAAAGCATAACGTCTGGCTGATGGGCGATGAGTGCTACTCGCATTTTGTTTATGCGCCGCACAAGCCTTTCTCGATTGCCAGCGCCAAAGATTCCAAAGACCACGTGATTATCGTCGGCTCGGTGAGCAAAACGTTTGCCATGACCGGCTGGCGCATCGGCTATACGCTGGCTCCGGAAGCGCTGGTGGCCGCCAGCAACAAACTGCAAAGCCAGTCGACGTCGAATCCCACGTCCATCGCGCAATACGCCGCGCTGGCCGCGATGACCGGCCCGATGGACGCGGTCCCACCGATGCTCGCGGAATACGAAAAACGCCGCAAACGCATCGTCGAAGGCCTGCGCAATATTCCCGGCGTCACCTGCGAGTGGCCCGGCGGCGCCTTCTACGCCTTCCCGAATATTTCTTCCTTTCTTGAGAACGGCCCGCACGGCCACGCGCTGGCGAAAAATTGCACCGAGCTTTCGCGCCAGCTTCTCGAGCGCGCGCAGGTTGCGGTGGTGCCCGGCGAAGCGTTCGGCGCGCCGGGCTATCTGCGGCTTTCCTACGCCACCTCGCTCGAGCGCATTGACGAAGGTCTGCGGCGCCTCGAAAAATTCTTCACCCGCGTGGAAGCCGCGGTCTAAGAGCAGCCTCGTGAATCCCGCCCCCAGCCGCATCGATCCGGTCTTTTTACGCCGCATCTGGGGCTCAGACAACCTCGCGCCTCTCTTCCCGAACAAGACTGATCTGGCGGAACCCATCGGCGAAGCCTGGTTGACCAGCGTTGACTGTCGCATCGCTAGCGGCCCCTACCGGGGCCACACGCTCGGAGCTGCCTGGCGCGAGATGCCCATTGGTTGGCGCGGCTCCTCGCTGGTTAACACGCCCGAATTTCCACTCCTGGTAAAGTTCCTCTTCCCCGCTGACAAGCTCTCCATTCAGGTTCATCCCGACGGCGCATACGCCTACGCCAACGAGCGCGCCGCTGGCGGCCGCGGCAAAACGGAGATGTGGTACGCCTGCAGCGCCGAACCCGGCGCACAAGTTTTGATCGGCCTGAAACCAGGCGTAACGCGCGAGCAATTCGGCGCCGCCATCGACTCCCACAAGGTAGAAGAACTGTTCGAAGCCCACCGCGTGCGCCAAGGCGACACGTTCTTTATCGCCCCCGGCACCCCGCACGCCGTCGGCTCCGGCTTAGTTCTCTGCGAGGTGCAGGAATATTCCGACCTGACCTACCGCGTCTACGACTACGGGCGCACCGATTCCCACGGCAACCCCCGTGAACTGCACATCGAAAAAGCTATGGCCGTGACGGACTTCGACAAGACCCGGCGCACCGGTCGCGTCGCGGCCGCACCCCCAAGTGGCGAAAACAGCCGTCTCTTGGCAGCCTGTTATTTCTTTGCCACCGAGCGCCAGGAATTCAATACCCGCGTGGAACTCGAATCCAACCCCTACCGCTTCGAGTTGCTCATCGTCCTGAACGGTAGCGGCGCCATCGAGTGGCAAGATCAAAAATCCCTCTACATCCCCGGCGAATGCTGGTTCATGCCGGCAACCTTAGGCCATTACGCGCTGGCACCCAACTCGGAAACCACCGTCCTCCACGCCACGGTCCCGAACATGGCGCTCTTACGCACCAAGCTAAAAGATCGCGGCGTCCCCGCAGAGGAAGTGGAAAAAGCCTTGTTTTCGTAGCATCGGCATTTTTGCCGGTGCTACGAAATCCCTGGCGGCGCGTTCGAGCCTGTGACGACTACTATGCTAAATTCTTAAGCCACAAATTCATGCCCACCGAGAAACCACCACCCATCCACGCCGTAATCATGGCCGGGGGACGCGGCACGCGTTTCTGGCCGCGCAGCCGCACGCGCACGCCGAAGCAGCTCCTGAATATCATCGGCGACACCACCATGCTCGAACAAACTGTGGCGCGCTTGCGTCCGTTGATTCGCGCCGAGCGTATTTGGACGGTGACCAACGCGGAGCAGGCGCAAGAAGTAAAAAAACAACTCCCCGCCGCCGCAAGAAAGTGCGTGCTCAGCGAACCGGTTGGGCGCAACACGGCCGCGGCCATCGCGCTCGCCGCGATTCACGTGCGCCACGCCGAAAAAGGCTGCGATGCGGTGCTGGCCGTTTTGCCGGCGGATCACTACATCGCCAACGCCGCTAAGTATCGCCAGATCGTGGGTGCCGCGCTGGACATGGCGCGCACTCCCGAGCGCATGGTGGTGCTGGGCATTCCGCCCACGCGCCCAGACACCGGCTTTGGCTACATCGAACGCATGGGCGAGCCGCTTCGTTCCAAAGGCCTACCCGTTTTCGCGGTGCGGCGTTTCACGGAGAAACCGCGCGAAGCCGTGGCGCAGGAGTATCTCGACTCAGGAAAATATCAGTGGAACGCCGGGATGTTTTTCTGGCGTGTGTCGACGTTCCTGGACAACCTCAAGCAACACCTCCCGAAAACGTTGGCGGCGCTGGAAACGCTGGCCGAGCACATTGGCAAGCGCACCTACGCCGCGAAACTAAACAAAATTTATCGCCAACTGGAAAACATCTCCGTCGACTACGCCATCCTGGAGCCCGCCACGCGCGAAACGTCCGCGCCGTCCGTGTTCGTAATTCCCGCCGAGATCGGCTGGAGCGACATCGGCTCCTGGGCCGCGGTTTACGAGTTGCTCACCAAATACGACGGGGAAAACGTTCTCGCAGGACCTGGGCACGTCGTCGATGGTAAAGGGAATTTCCTCTGGAGCCCGCAGAAGTTTGTCGCCGCGATCGGCGTTCGCGATTTAGCGGTGATAGAAACAGACGACGCCATCCTCATCGTCCCGCGCGACCGTGCGCAAGACGTATCGCAACTCGTCAAATTT
>JBEKVU010000532.1:0-3086 GCA_049513775.1 Candidatus Acidiferrum sp. | reverse complement strand
GCGCCGGCGACTGAATCGCAAGGCCGGGGCACGAGGTTGCCCAGCCAGGTGCCAGCAGACTTCGCGGTCGATCAGAGTTCGCTCAGCGCCGCGCAGCGTCTCGCGGCGCTGGTCACCAGCGCGGATGAAGAGCCCTACGCGCTCGAGGCCATACGCATCGCCGACCATGCCGTGGATTTGCAGTTTGCCCAGGCGCTGAAAAATGCCGAGCAGCATCCGCCGGTGCTCTCCGCCGAAGCAAAAGAAATTCAAGGCAAGCTCGCCGCGGCCCAGCAGGCCCTCGATGCCGACAACGCGCAGGTAAAGACGCTCAGCGACGCAGACGCCAAAGCCAGCGGCGCAAAAAAAGACACGCTGGACGATGAACTGGCGCTTGCCAAAGCGCAACAGGAATCCGACGGCAATGAAGTCGACGACGCCAAGCAGGATCTAGTGCGCGCAGGCGGCGACCCGCATGCGCGCATTCAAGAGATGGCTAAAGCGCACGAGACTGCGGAGGGCAAACCTGCAAATTTCACGGCCGTCGCCAACAACCTGCTCGAGGAACGCGGCCTGATACATCGACTTACGCAATGGCGCATGTTGCGTGCAGAGGAGCAGCAACTTGCAGAAGCGAAAGCCGACGCCGAACGCCACATCGAGCGATTGTCAACGGAGCACAGCGCGCTCGAGGCGCGCTTGCAGGCGGAAAAAAATGGTCCGCCCGCCACGGCGAGTCTAGGGGCAGCTGCGGACGCCCCTTACGCGGCATCTGCCAGTGCACCTGCTTTGAACAACCTAACACCGAAAGCCGCGAAGATTGCGCCGGGTCGGGGAGCAACGCACAGTCACGATGAAGCCGTATCCCTGCTGAAAAATACCAGGCGGCGCGCGGTGGATCAGCAGGCGCTAGCCACCTTCGATCGGCGCATCGACGACCAGAAAGACCTGGCCTCTGTTTACGGCAACTGGCAATTGCTGGTCGCTGCGAAAAAGAGAGAGGCGGGACATAAAGGACTCCTTGGCCTCTCCATCATCTTGGCGATCTTGCTGCTCGGATTGGTGTTTGACGGCTGGCTCGAAAAATTGCTCGGCAAAACCGCGCTCGACCGCCGCCAGGTGCAAACGCTGCGCACGCTCACGCGCGTAACGCTGCAAATTCTGGCGGTGCTTTTTATTTTGCTCGTGATTTTCGGCCGGCCATCGCAGCTCGGCACATTTCTGGGGCTCGCCGGGGCGGGCTTAACCGTAGCCCTCAAAGATTTCATCGTCGGATTCCTCGGCTGGTTCGTGCTCATGGGCAAAAACGGCATCCGCCTCGGCGACTGGGTGGAGATCAACGGCGTCACCGGTGAGGTCGTTGAACTCGGCATGTTTCACACCGTCCTTCTAGAAACCGGCAACTGGACGGACTCCGGCCATCCCACCGGCCGCCGCGTTACCTTCACCAACAGTTTCGCCATCGAAAATCACTATTTCAATTTTTCCACTTCCGGCCAATGGCTGTGGGATGAACTCCAGGTCGTTCTGCCCGTAGGCATGGATCCGTACCCGATCGTCGCGGCCATCCAGAAAAAAGTGATCGAGAGCACGTCCGCCAGTTCGCAAAAAGCGGAGTCCGAATGGAAACAAGCCGCCGGCGATCGCAATATGACGCTGATGACTGCCGCTCCCGCCATAAATGTGAAACCAGTGGTCGGCGGTGTGGAAGTTTCCGTGCGTTACATCACCAGCGCCAATGAACGCCATCTGCTGCGCGCGAAGCTGTATCAAGAAGCAGTGGATTTATTAGGTAAGGCTGGAGCGGCCGCTGACGTCGAGAAAAAAGCCGGCGCTGCACAGTTGCCAAGCAACCAGGCCTGATTTTTGTCCAAGACAGAGAAAGTCAGAGAAATTAAAGAGCGCTCACGGTTGTAGTCGCACCGATCGTGTGTTGTGCGCCGGGCGCCAGCGTAACAGCGTTCACCAGAATATTCGCCGCCTCCGCGCAAAACATTTTTTGCCATTCGCCTTCGCCGAGGTCCGCCATTTTCGCCGCCGCCGCATCCCACGGGTTCCACACCACCGTGGTGTGCGAGTTTTTTTTCGCAATGTGGATGCGCCGCTTCAGCACAGGATCGATCAGCTCCAGCGCATTTTCGTTGTTGATATACGCGCTATCTGTCGCCGCGCCGATCGCCACTCTTCCCGCCTGAATTTTTTCGCGATTGCCGTCCGTATTATCCAGATAGGTAGCGCCATCAAGGCCTTGCAAGCGCGCTTTGCGAATATCTCCCACGTGATAATAGGTATGTAGCGCCGCCTCAAAACGCATCGGAGCCGTACCGGTATTGCTCACCGTAAATTCAAGCTTTAGCGTCGCGCCAAAGGTAACGCGCAGCACCGCACGAAAATCGCCGGGCCACCACTTTTTCGTGTCGTCCCCACTCTCCGTCGACATGCTCACCACCACATCGCCGTCCTGTTGCGCGATCGATTCGAGCGTCCACAGTTTCGTGCGCACCACGCCGTGTGCCGGCGCATGCGCATCATCGGACTTGCCGCGAAACCACGGAAAGCAAATCGGAATGCCTCCGCGAATCGCTTTCCCCTCTGCAAAGCTCGCGCGGCTGCTCAAAAAAATCACTTCTTCCGTGTCGGCCGGCTTCCAGGAATTCACCTGTGCGCCGTGCAGGTGCATCACACCGGTGCATTTCGGCGAGCTAATGCGCACCTTGGGATGGCCAGCCTCATCGGGCACGATTTGCGCCAGCCCGGCGATCGCGAAGCGGCTATCAAGTTCTGCGGTGGTTGCGTTTGTGGGCGTCATGGGGGCCCATTCTAGCGCTGACTTGCGAACTCGCGGTAGTTTTCGTTTTTGTGAAGCGCCGTTCTCGCGGGCTTCGCTAGCTCGCGACGCTGCGCGCGCGTACTTCTTCCGAGGTCAGCCCAAAAAGAGGCGGCGTCGGCACGCCCAGAATTCCCAAATACATATAGATCTGTCCGCGATGGTGCACTTCATGCTCCACCATCGCGCGCAGCCATTTCCAGGTGGCCAACTCCCCGCCGGGCGTAACGCATTTCTTCCCCAGTTGCTCGTCGGTGAGTTGCGCAAAAATCGCCACTGA
>JBEKVU010000531.1:0-3087 GCA_049513775.1 Candidatus Acidiferrum sp. | reverse complement strand
GGAGACGCGCGGCCAGCTCATTGAGCAGGCGGCTGACGACCTCATGCTCGCCCGCGTCAATCATCGGGATGCGGCTTTTATCGAGGATGGCCATGGCTTTTTCGCCCTGGCCGGATTCGAGCAGCGCCTCAATTAATTTCTGCGTGGGGCCGAAGTTCTTTTCATCGGCCTGAAAGACGCGCAAGGCGAGCGCTGTGGCCGGTTCCCACTTGGCGTTTTTTAGGTACAGATCGAGAAGGAGCTCGGTCTGTTCGCCGCCTTTTTCAAGGTCCGGAACCTGTTCTAGCAATGCGGCGGCAGCCATGGTATTGCCCTGCGCAGAAGCGGAGCGAGCTTTGACGATGAGCGCGGCCAGATTGTGCGGCTCAAGCTTAATGGCTTTGTCGGCAAGCTTTTCGCATTCCGCGTGGTCGCCGCGGGCGATGGCGCGCTGCGCGGCCGAGACGTAGGCGTCGATGGCCTCGCGGGTTTGCCCCATGGCCTGATAGAGATCGGCCAGGCGGATCTGAATGCGGAGATTGTCCGGCTCGGCGAGCAACAATTTTTTGAGCAGGCCGACGGCCTCCGGCTGGCGATTATTCTTCAGATGAATTTCCGCAAGCTGCAGAAACAGCGGGCGAGCTTCGCTCATTACCCCTTGCTGGACATAGAGGTCGGCAAGTTTTTCGAGCGGGCGAATCTCTTCGGGGGCCAGTTTGGCGATGCGTTTGTAAACCGCGATGGCTTTGGTGAGGAAGCCGTCGCCGACGAAGATCTGCGCCAGGCGCTCGAAGTAGTCGATGGCCTGAAATGTTTCGCCCTGGCGGATGTATAGCTCGCCGACGGTCATCAACGTGACCTGGTCGCGCGGCTCAAATTTCAGTATCTGTTGATATTCGCTGATCGCCTGGGGAACTTTGCCCTGGTTCAGGAGTTTTTGCGCCGATTCAACGAATTTGCTTTTGTTATAGGCCATGCGAAAACCGGGACGTGGAGAGCTACGGCCGCACTGCGGCCGGGCGCTCCGTGATGCAACGTCCGAGACGTTCTCCTGAGCATCGCTGCGGAAGTTAGAGGCGCCGCAACGCCATGCTCGTACGCTAGCAGGCGGGAAAAAGGCAAGTCAACGAACGTGGGGAGCGGTGTGAGCAGGCAGTTATCCCCGTGCGGAGGAGGAAACTTGGCGGCGAAGACGAGGCGAAGCGGCTAAGAAAAGATTTTCCCATGAAATTCGGGGCGGAAAAAGGAGCTTAGAGCGGGAGCGGCGATTGCTGCGCGTTGGCGGCCCAGCAGCGGGATTCGCGGACCGGGGCGAACGAGTTGCGGTGCAACGGACTCGGACCGTGCTGGCGGAGGGCCGCCAGATGCTCGGCGGTGGCGTAGCCTTTGTGCTGCGCCAGGCCGTACTGCGGATAGACAGCGTGCCATTCCTCCATGCGGGCGTCGCGATGGGTTTTGGCGAGGATGGAGGCGGCGGCAATGGAGACGCTGCGAGCATCGCCATGGATCAAAGATTTTTGTTCGATGAGCACGTCAAGCTGCATGGCGTCGAGAAGGAGGTAGTCGGGGACGACGGAGAGTTGGCGCAAGGCGGCGGTCATAGCCTGGCGGCTGGCCTGGTAGATGTTCCAGGCGTCGATGCGTTGGGCGTCAATTTCAGCAACGGCCCAGGCGATGGCGTGTTCGCGAATGCGCGGGGCGAGTTCGGCGCGGCGGTCGGGAGTGAGCTTCTTCGAATCGTCGAGGCCGACGATACGTCGCTTAGGATTGAGGATTACCGCGGCAGCGACGACGGGCCCAAAGAGCGCGCCGCGGCCAGCTTCGTCGAGGCCGGCAATGCGCATCCAGCCTTGCTGGCGGGCGGCGCGTTCAAAACGTGAGCAGCACTGGCGAGCCATCGACGTGATAGTAGCATGGCGACGGCGCGCGACGGTGTGGGCGATAGGCTTTTTGAAACAAAAAAGACGGGCGCGTGACCCGTCTTTTTGCTGTTCACAAACTCTCCGCCATGTCCGCGCGCTTCGACCTGCTACGCCTTAGCTTCGGTGGCCTCGGGCGCAGTTGCCGGAACAACCACTTCGCGGGCCGCGCGCTTGATGCGGGCAGCTTTGCCTTTGAGGTCGCGGAGATAATACAGGCGGGCGCGGCGGACTTTGCCTTTGCCTACGATGTCTACCGTGCTGATCGAGGGCGAGTGCAGCGGGAAAATACGCTCAATGCCGACGCCGAAGCTTACGCGGCGGACGGTGAAGGTGGCGCCGGACGCGCGGCCCTTTTTGGAGATGACTACCCCTTCAAAGGCCTGGAGGCGTTCCTTTTCCTTCTCGCCTTCGCCTTCTTTGAGGCGGACATTCACGCGAATGGTGTCACCAACGCGAAAGTCAGGAAGATCGGTGCGCAGTTGCGCGTCGTGCAGTTTCTGGATTACCGGGTTCATGTGCTTGATTCCTTGCAGACCCACTCAGGCGGGGCATGCGCTCTATAGACAATCACTGATTATAGGCAAAATGCCGGGATTTTCCTAGTGGATTTTCAGCGGGACACGCTTCATTCACTTCTTGCAGGTGAGGGTATCGCCGATTGCCCAATCGTCCGGACCTCTTTTAACTTCATAGTTCACTAAGAATTGGCCGGAATCGACGCGCCGAAACACGAAGCGCTCGAGCGCCACGGGAGACGCTTTCAGGCTTTCGCCCGCCCAGATCATCGCGTTTTCTGACCAACCGGAAGAAGTGAATTTTCGCGCGCCGCCAAAGTTGTCGTAGATGAAGTTGACGAATTGCTTGGCTTCCTTGTCGAAGCCCCACATTTCAAAGGCGTGGAAGCGATTGGGAGGCAAATCATCGTGGCGAACGGTGAGCCACGCGCCTGCAAGGTCCGGAGCGAAAACAATCTGGGAGGCGATTGGTTTACCGTTGGACGGGAAGACGCCTTGGCAGGACCAGTGACCGGTAAAGTAGGCGAGGGTTTCTAGTTCTTTGCCGAGTTGCACGGGGCTCGCCGATTGGGTCGCGTCCTTCTGCGGTTTATCGGCGACGGTGGCAGCATGTAACGGGAAAAACACAATTGCGAATCCGAGAAAGCTTACTCCGATCCGCCTGCGACTTG
>JBEKVU010000530.1:0-3094 GCA_049513775.1 Candidatus Acidiferrum sp. | reverse complement strand
GGTCTTTAAGTACCGGCGGGAGCGTATTGGGATCGCCGGGATAGCCGACGGCTACGGCGGCTATCGCCTCCCAGCCAGCAGGAATGCCGAAGACCTCGCGCGCCTTGTCCGGATCGAAGCCGGCCATTTGATGCACGAACAGTCCGCGTGCGGTGGCCTCCACGCAGAGCAGCGCGGTGGCTGCACCGGTGTCGTATTGTGCGTTGCGATTCGGCGTTTTGTTTTTCTCAAAATCCAGCCTGCAGACGGCGAGTGCCAGGACGGAGGCATGCTTAGCCCAGCCGGCGTTGAACTCGACGAGCACGCTGGTCATTTTGGCGAATTCCTCGGCGTTGTCTTGGGTAGCCACGAGATAAACCCAGGGCTGCTCGTTACTGCTGGAAGGCGCCCAGCGCGCAGCCTCGAAAAGGCTGCGCAGGACGTCCGCGGGCACGGGCTGTGCAGCAAAAGCCCGCGGACTCCAGCGATGGCTGATTAGCGTGTGAATCGGGTGATCGGTCCGTGCCGGATTTTCCATGTGCGTAATCCTTTCGCTGAGCTACAGATGACTGTACGCGAGTGTAGGTTACTTTTACTTTTGTTTGGTCATTTCCATGTCGATGATGATGCTGATGTCGTCGCCGACGGCACCTGCGCCGCCAGAAACGCCAAAGTCCTGACGATTTACCTTGGTGGTGGCGCTGATGGCCGCGCGCGTGTTGCCCCAGGGATCCTTGATGGAGTCCGAAGGGCCGTCGACCGCCAGAACCACGGACTTGGTGACGCCGTGAATGGTCAGGTCGCCGGTGACGTTCAGACTCTTCGGGCCGGCCTTCTCGATCTTAGTGGATTTGAAAGTGATGGTGGGGAATTTCGCGACGTCGAAATAATGGGCGCGCTTCAGGTCGTTGTCGCGCATGGGCGTGCCGGTGTCGACGGTGGTGGCGTCGATGGTGACGTTCACCGAGGATTTGGTGATGTCTTGATCGTCCCAGGTTACCGCGCCGGTGACGCCTTTGAACTCGCCGCGCACCGTGGAAATCAGCAGATGCTTCACGGCGAACTGTGCCGCGGTGTGCGCGGGATCAATCTGCCAGGTGGAAGTGGCGGCTGCGGCAGGAAAAGAAGCCGCGAGCGAGAGCACGGCAACAACGAAAGCCGTGAAGAATGTACGACGGAATATTGGGCCCATTTAAGTAGTCTCCTTAGTGTGATTTGGATGAAAGCCGTGTGGCCTCTACATCGCGCGCCGCGGGAGAGAGACCTTCCTGCAAATCGCGCAATAAGTTCGATAGCGTCTTCAGCTGCGTGGCAGACATGTGTCGCAGTTGGCGCTGGTGCATTTCGCGGACCGGGACGTCGAGCGTTTTTAGCGCTGCCAGGCCCGCGGCGGTGATGCGGGCTTTGACCACGCGGCGGTCGTCGGTCTGGCGCGCGCGAGTAATCAGTCCGCGCTTTTCCATGCGGTCGAGAAGCCGGGTGATATCGGAATCGTGGGTGATCATGCGGTCGCCGATGCCGCGGCAGGGCAGGCCTTGCGGTTCGGCGCCACGCAGAATGCGCAGGACGTTGTATTGTGTGGCGGAAAGGCCGGAGGCTTTGAAGAATTGATCGGCCTTGAGGGTGAGGGTGTCGGCGGCTTTGACGAGCGCGACGAAGACGAGTTCTTCAAGAAGAACGGAGGAACAGGAGTCTTTGGAGCGAGAACTCATGGTGAAACTGTAGTTGTTGCAACGATGATTGTCAAGAGTAGAATGTTGGGGCGCTGACGGCCCCCGCGTTCTCAAAATGGGGCGCCCCGGGGGGGCGCAAACGCGACCGCCTCAGTCCGCGGCGCTAGAACGGCCAAGGCAAAAGCGCTAACGCAGCCGGCGCAAAGGCACGGAGAACAGCGAGAGCAACGCGAACTGGGCGAACCTTTGATCACCATCGGCTTCAGGCTTTGCGCAGCGGGCGGATTTGGAGTTGGCTGATGAAGCTGTTGGGGGCTTGCGTGACGATGGTTGCGACGGCGTGGGCGACGTCTTCGGCGTGTAAGGCATGCGGTTTTTGCTGCGCGCTCTTGCCCGAAAATTCCGTTGCCACACTGCCGGGGCAAACCGAGCTGACGCGTATGCCGTAGCCGCGAAAGTCTTCGGCCATGCAGGCGGTCAGACCCTGCAGGCCCCACTTCGACGCGCAGTAGATAGCGCCTCCGGCGAAGGCGTTTAGTCCGGCGAGGGAGCTGATATTGATTATGTCGCCGTGGCCGCGCTGCTTCATTCCGGGAAAGACGGCGCGAGAAGCCAGGAACACGCTCTTGAGATTGGTGTCTAAGATCATGTCCCAGTTGGCTTCGGACTGCTCTTGCACGGGGGCGAAGATTCCGACGCCGGCGTTGTTGACCAGGATGGAGATGGGACCGATGGCGGATTCCGTGTCGCGGACGAGCGCGGCAATTTGCGCGACGTTTGTGACATCGGCGGCTTGCGCGTGCGCGTGGCCGCCAAGATCGCGAAGGGCGGCCAGCGTTTCGTCTAACGCGTCTTGCGCCCGGCCGCTAATGGCTACGCTGGCGCCGAGCGCGGCTAGCCGCAGTGCGATGGCACGACCGATGCCGCGGTTGCCGCCCGTGACGAGCGCGGCCGCGCCCTTTAGAGGCCCGTTTAACGGTCGGTCACGTAACGTTTTTTCCGCGCCGCCAATATTTGTTTCACTCATTCGCGCCATAAGAATTCTTCCTCGTGCGGGCCACTGTTTTTGTGCGACACTCATCCTAACACTACGCGTTTCCGCCGTAGCTGGGATGCCGCAGGTGCTGTTGGCGTGATCATTTTGCAACGTTTCGGAGCAAAGATTTCGGGATCGCCGTTTGTAAAATACAGCCATCCCTGTATCCGAATACCTTGCGAAGCCCCTGTAGCTTTCCCTATACTTCCAAGGTTTCCTGAACGCAATGGTTTTGCCCGGTGAGTGGTGACCGGGAAGAACGCTATCTTCCAGTGGCAGGCATGATTCGAGGAGAGTGGGAATGAGAGCAATCGGAAAATTCGGAAGCCTTGCGATGGCTGCGGCGTTGAGCCTGGCAATTGCGGGAGTTCCGCTGATGGGACAGACCGCGGCCCCGGCCGCCGGG
>JBEKVU010000529.1:0-3101 GCA_049513775.1 Candidatus Acidiferrum sp. | reverse complement strand
ATTGTCCTGACTACCTACGAGGGTGACGAAGACATTCATCAGGCGCTGGCGGCCGGCGCGATGGGCTACATCATCAAAGGCATGTCTCATGAAACCCTGGTCGATGCGTTGCGCAGAGTTCACGCGGGAACGCGCTTCCTGCCGCCACCCGTAGCGCGTAGCCTGGCCGACCGCACGCCCAATTCGGATTTAAGTCCGCGCGAGCGCGAGGTGCTGTCTCTCATGGTGCATGGAAAGAGCAATCGTGAGATCGCTACCGCGCTGGAGATAACGGAAGCCACCGTGAAGTGCCACGTCAGCGTGATTTTGGCGCGCCTTGAGGTGAATGACCGCACTCAGGCCGTGGTAGCGGCGCTGCAACGCGGCTTGGAACATTTGTAGGCCTCGCCGAATATTTTTTGCTTATCCGACCTTAGTTGGATTCACTCCTCGCGACAAATGGGTAGGGTACCTTCACGGAGCTGTGTCCCGTTTCCTCCTTATGAAATTCTTCGTTGGCCGAATCGTTTTATGGGCGTTTTACCTCTTCGGCGCCGCATTCTCCGTTGCGCTGGCCCCGGCGGCTGTCGCGCAGCACCGAGCTGCCCCCATTCTGATTGATGCGCGTCAATCGCCGGGTCCGGCCAAGTCTTTGCCTTTTTTGGTGGGCGGCACCTCGCCGGATGGACACGTGCTATGCGCCAATCAGCGCTATTTGACTTTCGATGGCCAGCCGTGGTTCCCGGTGATGGGTGAATTTCATTTTGCGCGCTATCCGGAGAGCGATTGGGAAGAAGAAATCCTCAAGATGAAGGCCGGCGGCGTCAATATTGTGTCCACTTACGTATTCTGGATTTATCACGAAGAAGTGGAAGGGCAATTCGATTGGTCCGGGCGACGGGATTTGCGCCGGTTCTTTGCACTGTGCGCCAAGCATGGCCTGTACGTGTGGCTGCGCGTGGGCCCTTGGGCGCATGGCGAAGTGCGCAACGGCGGACTCCCGGATTGGCTGTTGAAGGCCGGCGTCACGCGCCAGGACGATCCGGAATATTTGCGATTCGTTGCCAAGTTTTACGGGCAAATCAGCGAGCAGGTGCGTGGGCAATTTTGGAAAGATGGTGGCCCAATCATCGGCGTGCAAATCGAGAATGAATATAACCTGCGCGGTCCCGGCAAGGGCGCGCAACACATGCTCACGCTGCTGAGGCTGGCGAAGGATGCCGGGCTGGATGCTCCGTTTTACACCGCCACCGGTTGGGACGATGCGGACGTGCCCGCGCAGCAGTTTCTTCCGGTGTTTAGCGGCTATGCCGATGGTTTTTGGAAACGCAACGTGGGCAAGGCTCCGCCGAGCCCGGATTATTTCTTCACGACCATTCGCGGCGATGAAAATGTTGGAGACGACTTGCATTCAAAGCGGCCGGATATCGACAAACGCTTCGCGGCGCTTCCGTTTCTAACCGCCGAGATGGGCAGCGGAATGGAGCAGTCCTATCATCGCAGGCCACTCATGAGCGCGGACGATTCCGCGGCCATGGTGCTGGTGAAGCTGGGCTCGGGCGTAACGATGTATGGGTATTACATGTTTCACGGAGGGACGAATCCCGACGGGAAACTAACCACGTTGCAGGAATCCCAGGCTACCGGCTATCCCAATGATGTGCCCGCGAAATCCTATGATTTTCAGGCACCGCTCGGCGAGTTCGGGCAGATGCGGCCACTGTATGGCGAGCTTAAGGAATTCAACTTTTTCCTCAACGATTTCGGGTCGATGCTGGCTCCCATGCCTGCGTATTTCCCGCAACGCATGCCCAAAAACCTGCGCGATACGCGTACCGTACGTGTCGCGGCGCGGGTGCTCAACGATCATGGGTTTGTGTTCATCAACAACTACGAGCGGAACTATCCGCTCGCGGAGCATAAAAACTTTCAAGTGCGGATCAAAACCGGGGCGCGGGAATTTCTGCTGCCGCGCCATCCCGTGGACATTCCTAGCGGTGCGTTTGCGATCTGGCCAATGAATTTTGATCTGAGTGGCACGGACCTCGAATATGCCACCGCGCAACTGATGTGTCGCTTGCGGGAGCCGGATACCTATGTGTTTTTTAGTTGGCCGGGCGTGGCGCCGGAATTTGTCTTTACGCCAAAAGCGGGTGAGACCATCGAGGCGCCGGAAGCGCACGTGATGAACGAAGCTTCGAGCGTGGTGGTTGATCAGATCCGTCCTGGGGCTGACGTGGCCATCCACATTCGACACGCTAGTGGTGCGGTGACGCAAATTCTCGTGCTGCCCCGCGCGATAGCAGAAACGCTATGGAAGAGCCGGGTCGCCGGACAAGAGCGGCTGGTGACCTCCACGGCGGACGTTTATTTTGACGGGGACAAAATTCATTTGAACACCACCGATGTCGCGCAATTGAGTTTCGGGATGTTTCCTGCGGCGAGCGAAGTGCCCGAGGGTTTTTCTGCCGGGGGCCCACAGGGAATTTTTGCTCGACTTGCGGAACGAATTGAGCCCGTGCATGTTGCGGCTCGGGTCGAAAAGGTGCGCGACGCGGGGGCCAGGGCTCAGGTAGCGATGGGAAGGGAAGTCGCCACGGCGCCCGGAGAAGCGGCTTTCGCGGACGCCGCGAAGTGGACGATTCAGGTGCCCCCGGTTGCCGGGCTCGGGGTAAAAAGTGCGTACCTACGCATTGTGTATCAGGGCGATGTAGCGCGGCTGTACGACCACGGAAAACTGATCGACGACGATTTTTACAAAGGGACCCCTTGGGAGATCGGCCTGAGTTCTATTACCGTGCAAGACCCGGACCCAACGCTGGAACTGAGCATTCTTCCGCTGCCCAAGAACGCGCCGATCTACCTTCCACCTGGCGCCGCACCCGAGTTTTCGGCGAGTGGACAGGTCGCCAAGCTCGATCAAGTGGCGATCGTGCCCGAGTACCAGGCGGTAGCCACCGTAAAACCCTAACGCCCCCCCAACCTTCTCACCCTGCACCTTAGATTTGGGAAAGCAAATTCGCCGTGGCCGGTGGCACTGTTTCTGGGGCGGTGCTTTCTGGAGCACCGCGCGCCCTTCCGATTCAAAATAGTGATATCTACTATTCGCAATCCTACTTTAG
>JBEKVU010000528.1:0-3105 GCA_049513775.1 Candidatus Acidiferrum sp. | reverse complement strand
ATCGCGCGCCCACCTGCCGCAACGCCGCAGCGCTGCGCAGCCGCACATCCCGGCTCGGATCTTTTTGCTCGAGATCCGTCAACGCGCGTATCGCGCTGGCTACCGACGCTTCCTCGCCAGCTTCCTCATGCCCGGCACCGGATTCTTCCGCGTCCGCACCATTCCGCGCTTCCTGCTCGAGCGAGCGCACCAGCAGATTCACCGCCTCGATACGCACTCCGGGGCTCGGATCGTGCTGCAAAATGCCCAGCAATATCCCGCGCATCGCTTCGTCGTCGGAGGTATCGCGTAGAGATTCAAGAGCCTTGATCCGCACTGCAGGGTTTTGGTCCTTGCTCGCCGCGAGCAGCAGTGCCTGACGCACTTGGGCGTCGTCGACGCGCATCTTCAGAGCATCCACGCAATCCAGCCGCACTCCCGTATCGAAGCGTTCGCCGTTTTCCACCACGTACGTCAGCACGCGCCGCACGTCGCTGTCATTCACATTGCCAGAAAGTTCCATCGGCTGCTCGGCATTCAGCCGCAACTGAATATCCTGGCCCGTCGCATCCTGCGCGGGCGAAAAGCGAATGCCAGACACCGCCATTTTCGAAAGCTGCTCGTCGCTGAGCTTTGGCGCCGCGAGCACGTTCACTGCCGGTCCGGCGACATCATTGGCCGTCTCCAGCCACGGCAAAAGTTGTGTCCCCAGCACTACGCCGAAAACCACCAGCCCCGCCCCGCTCCACACCGGACGTAACGCCATCCACCGCCGCAGCCAGCCAAAAGGCTGCCACCGCTCTTTTTGCACCGGGGCCGCCAGATCATCCAGCTTTTCCGCCAACTCGCTGCGGCACTGCGCCAGCAGCACGCTCGTCACGTCCGCCGCGTCCGCAGGCTGCGCCATCTCTTTGCACGATTCGAGTAGAAGTCGTTCTTGCGCCAGTTGCCCGGAGCAATCCGCGCACGCCGCAAGGTGCCTGTCCACTTGTTCTTTCTCTGCCGGGCTCACCTCTCCGCAGGCGTAGAAAACCAGCAGTTCGGAAATCTCCGCGCACCGCGCGCTGCCGCCAGTTGAACCCTTCGAGCCTGGCGGGAAGGTATCGAAATGTCCGCCGCCGCTCATCGCAGCTCACTCAATTGATTGCGCAGCTTGCGCGTAGCGCGAAAAAGCGAATTCTTCACCGTTTCTTCGGTTGTTCCGAGCGCGTCGCCAATATCTCGCAACTTCAATCCCTGATAGTGCTTCATCTCGAACACCACGCGTTCGCGCGGCGAAAGCTGCTCCATGGCGGTGGCGATGTGCGCGCCAAGTTCCCTGCCGAGCAACGATCGCTCCGGGTCAAGCGTGGGGCGCTGCTCTTTCTGCCGCTCAAAAAAATCCGTGCCCACTTCGTCCTGATAATTGTTGCTGACCTCCGGAGCCTGATCCTCCGGCCGCGATTGCCGCCGCCGCAACTGGTCGAGGCACACGTTCGTCACAATGCGGTACAGCCAGGTATAAAAACTGCATTCAAATCGGAAGCGATGCAGGTTGCGGTAAACCTTCAGGAAGGCTTCTTGGTAGACGTCGCGCGCGTCCTCGGGACGCTTCATCAGGTTCAGCGCCAGCCGCAGCACATCGCGGTCGTACCGCCTCACCAGCTCTTCGAACGCCGTGCGATCGCCGGCTTGCGCGTTCGCCACGAGCGCCCGTTCTTCGAGCTTTGCCAAAGAGGTCTCCGTGGCCAAAGCGGCGCGGACCCCAGCGTCGATCCCGCCGACGCGGCCCGTGCGATCAGCCAAAGCAAACGTCCATGTGGGGAGCGGCATCTTTCGCCTTCTCTTCGCACTCTCTGGTATTAATGCCCGTGCGGCAACACCTTAGCGCAATTTCTTTGGCAGGCCAAGCCGCCACCCTGTTTTGCAAGGTTGCAATTGGCCCCGCTAAAGCTAGCGCGATTCTACCATTTGGACGCATTTTTCCCCGAAGAGTAAGCAGGCGTTCAGCGAACACACGCCCCCCCCACAATAACCAACGCTCTTGCCATCGATTTTGTTTCCAATTTTCTTCGGCCGTGCAAAAGCGACCGCCCCAGAAGGCGGCCGCTACATCATCCCTGCCGCGCGGCGCGAATATCGTGCAGTGCACTCTGCGGGCCACTACGCAATATCCCAGGGTGAAATTCTGGGCCCGGCTCTTTTAGAGAGGCCGCGTTCTGGGGCGGGCGGCTTTTGACTATGACGCAATCACCCGCCCAGACCGAATGACCCACCCAACCACCGGCCAAGCAAAGAGCAGCACCAGCCCCGCCAGCCCGGCATACCCATTCATCCGATAAAATGCGTCGGGCTGTCCGAGCAACTCCGCCAGCGCACCGGCCATGCTCGTCCCGACCGCCACGAGGAAACACCCAAGCAAATTGAATCGCGTTACGTACCGCACACCCACCACGATCACGCCGAGAGAAATCAGTTCCGCCAGCGCGCGCTTGGCGTAATCTGTGCCATCTCCCCAACTCCCACCCACCAGCGCCAGCCCTCCGCCAAAAAACAACAGCACCCGCAGCCACGTTTGTGGAATGCATGCCGCCACGAACGCCGCCACGGCCGCAAGCAGCGCGGTCAGAAACAATCCGCGCAACACCGCCGTTGCCAAGATCGCCGCCGCAGGTAACGTAGCATCGAAATTCTCTCCAAACGCCGCGGCCACTTCGCGATGTATGGTCGGCCAATGCAAAAACGCCATCTGCAGCAATCGCCCTACCGCCAAAAATGCCGCGGTGCCGCCAAGGCCCATAAACAGCGCATCGCGATAATAGTCCGCCGGCATGTTGCCCCAGCCAGGCAAGCTCTCCGCTCCAAAAGCCCGCTGCGCGAAGTACCAGGCAAGGCCGAAGAATACGACGATGCATGCGAAATAAAATGGCCCACCAATCAGCAAGGCGATCCCGAGTCCAGCGAGGCTCAGGCTCAACGGCTGCGCAGTGTTGTAGCCGTTGAGGGTTTGGGCGATGCGATTTCCCGCCGCGAAGTCTACGAAGAATGCGACCAAGGCCCACGACGACCACAACGCCACGCGCTTCCACTCAACGTCTTGCGCCGCTTCGGATTTAACATTTCGTAGGAAAATGACCAGCATGGCCA
>JBEKVU010000527.1:0-3115 GCA_049513775.1 Candidatus Acidiferrum sp. | reverse complement strand
AGACGCGCGCGAAACCACGGTGAAGCATATCGACGAAGAACGCGCGCGCAGGGAGCGCAGTGCGGCGGCGAATCGTGTCGCCAACGCAAATGACCTGGCCACTGAAGAGGCCAAGCGTCGCGCCGTCGCCGAAGCCGTGGCCGTCAATGCCCTGCAGCAGCGCGACGCCGCCGATCAGCAGAGCGCCGACGCTCAGGCTGCCGCGCGACAAGCCGCCGACGCCCAAGCCGCCGCGGAAGCTGCTCGCAACAACGCGCAGCAACAACAACTCGCCGCGGAAGCCAATTCCGACCGCGACCGCGCCGCCACTGCCGACGCCCAAGCAGCAGCCGCCTCCTCGAATGCCGCAGCTGCGGCCTCCGATGCCCAGCTCCAACAGGCCGTTCAGGACCGCGAAGCGCTCCGCGCCCGCCTCCTTGCGCAATTCAACCTGATCCTCGAAACCCACGACACTGCTCGCGGCCTCGTCGTCAATATGTCGGACGTCCTCTTTGATTCCGGCAAATTCACCCTCCGCCCGTTGGCTCGCGAAAAGCTCGCCAAGATCTCCGGGATCGTGCTCGCCTATCCTTCTCTCAATCTCGCCATCGAGGGCAACACCGATAGCGTCGGCACCGACGCTTTCAATCAGCAACTCTCCGAGCAGCGTGCCGAAAGCGTGCGCGACTATCTAACCAACCAAGGCATTCCGCAATCGTCGACCACCTCGACCGGCTACGGCAAGGCCAGACCCATCGCCAGTAATGACACTGCCGAAGGCCGGCAAGAGAATCGCCGCGTCGAACTGGTCGTCTCCGGCGATGTAATCGGCACGATCATCGTTCCCGCGACACTGCAACCCATCGCCGCCAACACTCCGCAGTAGTTTTTTGCGACTGCATAAGTCATTTACAATCAACGAATCGCTCTCAATCGAAAGGGCCGACTCGCAACGAGTCGGCCCTTTTTTTGCTTGGCGTGCGCGCCGGCCGAAACGACATCCTCTCGGCTTCCAGCGATGGCATCGTCGTTCCCTCAACTTCCTCCCTGTCTAAATAACGCGTTCAGAGACCTTACGCTACGCAACAAAAATCGCAAATCACGCAAATCAGTTGTCGATTCGCGTTTCCCCCGTTCGACGCGTAAGTGGAGCCGCACCGCGCACGTCGCAACTCGCAACATTTCGGACCCCAGCGCGGTCCAAGCTCCTATATAAAAGTAGCGGCCCTAATACGGGCGCTGATACGGCGTCCGCTCAACCTTCAAGGAGAACACCATGCGCTTCATGATGATTATGTTTCCGAAAGTATACGAAAACGCAAAACCCGGTTGGGTACCCGACCTCCAAAGCATGGACAAAATGGGCAAGTACAACGCGGAACTAGGAAAAGCCGGCGTGCTGCTCGCGCTCGACGGGCTGACCCCGCCCTCGACGATGAGCGCGCGTGTCACCTTCAAAGGTGGAAAGTCGAAAGTCACCGACGGTCCGTTCCCCGAAGCCAAAGAAGTGGTCGGCGGCTACTGGATCATCCAGGTCAAATCGCGCGAAGAGGCGCTCGAATGGGCCTCGCGCATCCCCGGCCAGGACAACGAAACGGTCGAAGTGCGGCGAATGTTTGAGATGAGCGACTTCGATCCCGACACCCAAACAGAGATCCAAAAGAAGTTTGGCGACGACGTCGCTGCCGAGATGGGCCAATGATAGCTCTCTAACTCGGGTGAGACTCGCCTACAAATACTTGGCGACGCGTGTCGATTTCAACGCGCGTCATGCAACGTACAGGTAGAGAGGGCTTCCGGATGTTTAGGTGGCGGCGGAAGCTCTCGCGCAGTTCACAACGAACCGAGCTTCGGGAGGGCACGGCTTCAGCCGTGCGATAAACGCCCAACGCCTCAGGGCTTCTTAAGCCCTGAGGTTCCCTGCCGTCGCGAAACAAAAATTCACGACACCGCCTCGGGCGCTATCTCGCCAGCACTATCTCGCCAGTCCTATCTCGATTGACCCGCTAGCGCCTCCGCCGTAAACACCGCCAGCCTCCGGAACAGCGGCTCAATCGACGCTTCCCTTTCTTCCACGGGAACTTTCAAATGCCGATCCACATCCACCTCCAAATCCCGCAACTCTTGAGTATTCGCCATGCCGCCCAGTCTCCGGAACAGCAACGTATGCGCCCGCTTCCGCTCCATCACTTCCATTCCGTCCAGCATCTGCCGGTGCGCCGTCCCTTCCCAAATCGCCAAAATCATCGCCTCGCGCAACCACCGTTCCGCGCCATACTCTTTGAGTACGCCCAGCCCGCCGTGTACTTCCATTGCCCACTTGGCCGTGTCCACCGCAAACTCCGCCGTCCAATACTTGGCCAGGTGCGCCACCAAGCGAAACAACTGGTAGCGCTCCGAATACGGCGCCCGCTCCATCCACACTTCGTTCAACAGTCCTACCGCCTCCCAAGCCAGCGCAAACGCCGCGCGCAGCGCTCCAAGCCGTTGCTCAAACTGTCGGCGCAACAGCGCATGCTCGAAAATCGGCTTGCCGAACGCCGTCCGCCCCTCGGCATACGTCAGCGCATCCGCCAAAGCCCGCTGCGCCAGCGCCACGCTCACCACGCTATTCGCCACCCGCGAAAGATTCAGCACTTCGAGAATCTGATAAATTCCCGCGTCTGCCGCGCCCAGCAAATACCCTTCGCTCTCCCGCAACTCCACTTCCCCGGTCGGCACCGAGCGCGTCGCAGTCTTGTCCTTCAGCCGGCGGATAAAATAATTCAGCTCACCGTGCTCGCGATAACGCGGCACCAAAAACAACGCCACCCCGCGCACTCCGGCCGCCGCTCTCTCCGGACGCGCCGCCACCACCGCCAACTCCGCCCCGGCGTTGCTAGTAAAATATTTTTCGCCGGTAAGCCGCCAACCACCGCTCGCGGGTCGCGCCACCGTCTCCACCGCGGCCCCCAAATCCGATCCGCCCTTTATCTCCGTCATCCAAGTCGCGCCCTGCCACACCGCATCATCCTTGCGCAAAAGCTGCGGCAAAAACCGCGCCTGCAATTCCGCGCTCCCATACTTCGCAAACGGCACCGCCGTCCCGAGCGACACCGTGTACGGGCAGCAAATCCCGGATCGTAAAACGAAATGG
>JBEKVU010000526.1:0-3120 GCA_049513775.1 Candidatus Acidiferrum sp. | reverse complement strand
CTTCTTCCAGGGCACCGCCAGCAGCCAATCCAAATAGTTGCGGCTCACCGTCGATTCCGCGGACATCGGCGGCATCAGCTCCAGCCGCTTCAATTCCTGAATGGCCTTCTCATGGACTTCCTTGCTCATGCCCGCGGCGTCGATCTTTTTCTTCAGTTCGTCGATCTCGCTCTTTTCCCCGCGCCCCAGCTCTTTCTGAATGGCCTTAAGCTTTTCGTTAAGGTAATACTCCTTTTGCGCGCGTTCCATCTGGCGCTTCACGCGCGTATTGATGTTGCGGTCCACGTTGAGCTTTTCGAGCTCGATTTCCAGAATGTCGCCGATGCGGTTCAGCCGCTCCACCGGATCGGTGGTTTCCAGCAAATCCTGCTTCTCGTCCACCGGCAGTTGCAGATTCGCCGCAATGGTATCGGAGAGTCGCGCCGGATCATCCACCCGCGCCGCCGCAATCATCGTGTCGTAATTCAGGCTTTGCGACAGCTTGATAAACTGTTCGTACAGCCCGGTGATCTTCGCCACCGCTTGCTCGACTTGCGGCGATGGCTCAACTTTCGCGCCCAGCAGCCGCACCGTGGCGCGGAAAAACCCTTCTTCCGTGGCCACGGAAACCGCTCGCGCCCGCTCCACGCCCTCTACCAACACTTTGATATTGCCGTCCGGCAGCTTCACGCTTTGCACGATGTTCGCCAGCGTGCCCACCGCGTAAATCTCTTCCGGCTTTGGGTCGTCGATCGATGCGTCATGCTGCGTCGAAAGAAAAATCTTCTTGTCGCCTGCCAGTGCCTCTTCCAGCGCGCGCACGCTCGCTTCGCGTCCCACGATGAACGGTGTCATTTGCTGCGGGAAAATCACCATGTCCCGCACCGGCATCATCGGTACGCGCTTCAACTCAGTTTTTTCACGAGTGAACATTAGGGCCCCTGAAATTCTCTCCGCGCGCATCCATCAGCCGCGCGCCAAGCCCGATCCAGCTTAGCCGGCCTTCTCGAGCAAACTCCAATTGATTTCCCGCGTGCGCACCATTTCCGCGGTGACGATAAAATCGCGCACCTTGCGCTGCATCGGCAGGTGATACATCAGTTCCAGCATGAGGTCTTCGAGGATCATCCGCAAGCCGCGCGCGCCCACTTTGCGCTGAAGCGCCAACTCCGCCACGGTCTCCAAAGCATCATCCGTAAAGCGCAATTTTACGTTTTCAAACTCAAACAGCCGCTGGTATTGCTTGAGCAGCGCGTTCTTCGGCTCCGTCAAAATCTTTACCAGCGCGCCTTTATCTAGATCGTTCATCACGCCCGCTACCGGCAAGCGCCCAACAAATTCCGGTATCAGCCCGTAGCGGATCAAATCGCCCGGCTGCACCTGTTCGAGCAACTCCGTGTTGCGCCGTTGCGGCGCCGTTACTGGCGTGCCATCAGTGTGGAAGCCCAGCGCCCTGCGTCCGGCGCGCTTCTCGATAATCTTCTCGAGTCCCACGAACGCTCCGCCGCATATAAATAGGATGTTCGTCGTGTCCACCGGGGTAAATTCCTGGTGTGGATGTTTCCGCCCCCCTTGTGGTGGCACGTTGGCCACGGTGCCTTCCAAAATCTTCAGCAGCGCCTGCTGTACGCCTTCGCCGCTCACATCGCGCGTAATCGAAGGGTTTTCATCCTTCTTGGCGATCTTGTCGATCTCGTCGATGTAAATAATCCCGGTCTGCGCTTTTTGCACGTCGCCATCAGCGGCCTGCAGCAGCTTCAAAATAATGTTCTCGACGTCCTCGCCGACGTAGCCCGCTTCGGTCAGCGTCGTCGCGTCGACAATCGCGAACGGCACATCCAGCATGCGCGACAACGTTTGCGCCAAAAGCGTCTTGCCCGTACCCGTCGGCCCAATCAGCAAAATGTTGGACTTACTCAGCTCCACTTCGCCGGGCTGCTTGTTCAGGAAAATCCGTTTGTAGTGGTTATAGACCGCCACCGCCAGCTTCTTCTTCGTGCGGTCCTGCCCAATCACGTACCCATCGAGAAATTGCTTGATTTCGGGCGGACGTGGAAGTCGTCGCGCCGGAGCCGCCGCCTGTTCGCGCTTCTCGTCTTCCAGAATCGTCTGGCACACCCCCACGCACTCATTGCAGATGTACGCGCGCGGATAATCCGAAGGCGAACTGATCAGCTTTTCCACCTGTTCCTGCGTTTTATGGCAGAAGGAACAGCGCAAAGGCTCATCTGGGTAGGGTTTTTTCACGGGTATGAACGCCTCGTCTCCGCTAGGCTTGGGGCGAAGGTACTGACAACCACATTCTAGGCCGATTTATCTCCGGAACGAAATACAAACTCGCATGCTGCTACTTGTTTACAACCTGCGCTGTCGAGCAGGAGCTCTCCCCTGAGAAACTCCGTTCGCCAACCGCCAACGCGCAGCATCTGAAACTCGCTGCCATGAACTTGTCATCCCGAGCAAAGCGAGGGATCTGCTTTTCCGTCCGCAACGCCGAACCCACCAACTACCGGTGCTTATAAATAATCTCGTCAATCATCCCGTACTCCTTAGCCTGCGCGGGGTTCATGATGTAATCGCGCTCCACATCCTTCTCGATGCGCTCGACCGACTGCCCCGTATGCTGCGCCAGCAACGCATTAATCGTCGTTCGCATGCGTAAAATCTCTTTCGCATGCAGATCAATGTCCGTGGCCTGTCCGCCCAGCCCGGACATCCACGGCTGGTGAATCAAAATCCGCGCGTTCGGCAGCGCAAAGCGCTTCTTTGGCGCTCCGCCCGCCAGCAGCACCGCCGCAATTGACGCGGCCTGCCCCACGCAAGTCGTCACCACGTCCGGCTTCACAAACTGCATGGTGTCGTAAATCGCAAAACCCGCAGTAATCGATCCGCCCGGCGAATTGATGTACAGCTGAATGTCCCGCTCCGGATCTTCCGCCTGCAGGAAAAGCATCTGTGCGGTCGCCAGGTTCGCTACGTGATCGTCGATCGGCGTGCCGATAAAAATAATGTGCTCTTTCAGCAGCCGCGAGTAAATATCGTACGCCCGCTCGCCCCGGCTGGTCTGTTCCACCACCATGGGGATCAGCGTCGTGTTGTAAATCGTCGCAGGATAATTCGAATCGTCGGAATTTTTCATTT
>JBEKVU010000525.1:0-3139 GCA_049513775.1 Candidatus Acidiferrum sp. | reverse complement strand
ATCTCCCAGCCGCCCATGGCTTTTCAAATATTCGATAAATCGTCCCATCCACGAAGTTTTCCCATTCGCATCCGCCCAAGCCGCGATATCTTCATTCGATCCCGTAAACACCGGTCCACCCAGGCGCAACTTCGCGTCCACGCGATGCAGCGCCGTCGCCCACTGCACATACAGCGCGCCATAGTCTTCCGGCAGCATGAACTCCCCATCCGGTTCTTCACCCATCTCCACATACGAAATCGCGTAGCCGCGCTTCTCGATATACGCAATCTCTGCCGCCGAATCTTCCGGCGTTCCATACACCAGCGAAACCGGGATGATCGCAGGCAGTTTGTTGGTAATCCCGCTGGTAAAAAATAGATCGAATCCCGTTTGCACCCGCCCCGGCTCGATGTCCTCTGCCGTGTGCCACGGATCCGTCGACGATACATACGTCGCCGCCTGATTCTGCCCCCGTGCATGCACCACTAGATCCACAAACTGTCCATCGGGTGTAAAATTTCCCAAAGAAATCTCGTTCACCGCATAGCCCACGCAATTCCGCGCATCGTCCTCGCCGTGTGTGTCGCAACTATTTGAAGATTCCGTCATCCATACCCGCACAAAGCGTGCCTTCACCGGCGCATCGGCCAGCCGCCGAACGCCGTCTCCGCCCGCTCCGTCCGAGACGTTGCCATTCAGAAATGTAGTCCACGTCCCCGCTCCCTGCTTGTTGATCGCATCTTCGCCCGTCCAGTACTGCACCAAGTATTTTCGGGCGTAAGGCGCGGCCCAAGCGATCTTGATCGCGTCGATCATCTGCGGAGTATCAAAGTCCACCACGATCCATTGCGGGTGCAGCGCATCGCCCTCCCCGGTAAATCGTTGCGTCAGATACGGATTGCTCTTCCAATAGCTGGTAGCATCTCCATCCGTCAGCCGTGAATACTTTGTCGCCGCGTCATCGCTCCGTGTTGTGCCGCGATGCGGCAAGTTATATCCGTACGAGCGCCGTAGAAATTCCTTCGGCTCTGCGCTGCCCACAAAATACCCGCTCGCGTGCGCCGCATCGCTCCAGGTTCCGCGGTCGTTCCAATGCCAGTCCGCGATCGTCAATTCCGTGTTCTGTCGATAGGTAATCGGCCCCCATCCCGCCGAAAGCGAATTCTTCAAAATCTCGTCGCTGTAAACTCGCTCGATCTGTTGCGCCGGTAAAATATCCAGTGAGGTCCCGAGCGCCAGATCCGGATCAAACGGAATGGCGTGCGCCGCTGTATCGTCAACGGTTATCGTTTGTCCGGCGGTGTTCGCCGATGACCAGACCGCGAGCGTTGCGATGGCCAAGATCTCCGCCGCGATCTCCCAAAATCTTCGCGTCCCACGCGCGATACGCCTTGACCCGATTGCTATCCGCATTGCCACACTCCCGCGCTACCGATCGTTTCTTGGGCGCGCCATGCGCTGCGTATTATATCGTTTTAATGCTGCGCTTTCGTCGCTACTTTCCCTTTCTCCGGGCTTCCTGTTACCGTAAATTGATTGCTGCGATCATTTCATCCGGAGACCCCATGGCCACCTTCCCGCTCATCGAATACTCCGACGCCACCCCCGAAGTCCGCGCCATCTACGACGACATCATGGCCACCCGCAAAACCGATTGGATCAATAATTTCTGGAAGGCCATTGCCCACGATGCAAAACTCCTCAAACGCACCTGGGAAAGCCTCAAGGAAATCATGGGCCCCGGCGCCATCGATCCGCTCACCAAGGAATTGCTCTACATTGCCGTCAGCGTCACCAACAATTGTGGCTACTGCATCGCTTCGCACACCGCTTCCGCCTTCGGCAAAGGCATGACCCCGGAAATGTTCAAAGAACTGCAATCCGTGATCGGCATGGCCAACGAAACCAACAAACTCGTCACCGGCTACCAAGTCGAAATCGACGACCGCTTCAAACCCCCGTTGCAAAAATAAACGCGACGTAGTCCGCCGCCGCTCTGCTCGCCACCGCGATGGTCGTCGCCATTGTAGGGGCGCAATATATTGCGCCCCAGCTTGCCCGGGCGCACAAGTCGACGATGCCTTGCTCGTGTAGCGGCCGCCTGCAGAGGCGAGCGCATTTTTCGCAAGCCGTATCCTCGGAAATATCGCAGACAAATGTTAAGTACAGGTCCGCCCCCTGTCCTTTCGTTCAGTGTTTCCAAGCTGGTACCCGCGTACTATGGCCGCCCCCTCCACCACGCCAGAAGATAGATAGGTTAACGAGTACCACGTTTTACTGAGCGCTCTTTTGGGGGGCCGCCAGCAAAATCCTCTTCGCGGGTGTGTAAGCTATGTCTACAATTGTCAAAGAAACGGAAGTTTCTTCAGCCGTAACCGAGCCGCTCTCCGCGCCTGGTTCTCCTAGCGCCGCGCCGAGCGAGTCCGCTGCGAAACCGCAGCCCGTCGCGCTGGAAGTTTCCGTCACCGTCAACGGTGCGCGCACTCTCGACGGCAGCGACAAGCGCGAGCCTTTTTCCGAATCCACAAAAACCGTTCTCGTCTTCGGCAATGGTGCCGTCATCCGCCTGCAATCTTCCGTCGCCGCAGGCCAGCTCCTTTTTCTTACCAACGAAAAAACAAAAAAAGAAGTCGTCTGCCAAGTCGTCAAATCCAAAAACTATCGTAACGTCAGCGGCTACGTCGAACTCGAATTCACGGAACCCGTGGTCGGTTTCTGGGGCATGCGTTTCCCGAATGACCGCGTTCCGACTGCCGGCATTCCCGCCGCGCCCGCTCCGGCAAATCCGTACGCTGCTCCCGCCAGCGGTTCGCCCGCGGCCCCCGTGGCCGCCGCACCGAATTCTGCATCTTTGAAAATTCCGCCGGCCGTTACCACGCCGCCGGCCGTTGGGCCTGCGGTGACGGTTGCGCCAGTCGCCAGCTCGCCCGCGCTCAACGAAACCAAAATTCCATCGGCTGCGCCGTCCGCCACGCTTCCAGATCTCCAAGCCGTTAAGCCGAATGCCACGCCCAGCGTTTCCTCTACCCCCGCCACCGTTACGCCAATCGCTCCGTTCATTTCCAAATCCTCCAGTTCTACCAGCTCCAGCGCTTCGAGCTCGGTTTTATCTTCGTCTTCAGTCTTGAGTCTGCCTCGCGCGGCGCAGCCAAAGTCC
>JBEKVU010000524.1:0-4200 GCA_049513775.1 Candidatus Acidiferrum sp. | reverse complement strand
GACGTCGTTGATGAGGATGTCGAGGCCTTTGTGGCGCCGCTTGATGGTGTTGACCAGTTTTTTTACTTCGGCCGGGACGGTGTGATCTACGCGGATCGCGATGCCGTGGCCGCCTGCTGCGGTGACCATCTCGGCGGTTTCTTCGATGGTTTCCGGACGGCCGGGGGTTGGGGCAGGAGTTGCTCCGCGTTTGCGTGTGCTGCGGCCGGTGCAGTAGACCGTGGCGCCGGCTTCGCCCAGCGCGATGGCGATACCGCGTCCTGCTCCGCGCGTGGCTCCGGCGACTAGGGCGATTTTCTTGGAGAGAGGCTTTCCCGGAGAAACTTTCGCGGGGGATTTCTTTGGCGACTTAGTCATTTCCGTTTGCTCCGCCGCGAAATCCTAGCACAACGGCGTGTACCCCGAATGAGCCAGTAAGCGCCAGCCTCGTAGGCCCACGCTGGGGTGCAGCATGCAGCGCCCCTACAGAGTCATCTCGGTGCCCGCGCTATTGAGCTAGGAGGTGTTGCAGGACTTCTAGGTCGGGTTGGGCTAGGTCGGAGGCTAGCCAGTATTCCATGCCGGCCTTGCGCCAGCACAGGATCTGGTAGCCGCGCACCGAACTGGCGTGCACTGTCTCGTCAGAGGCGTTTTCCGGCCACACGAAAAGATTTACTTCGTGTTTGCGGCGGCCGTAAATCAGCGCGGCGACTGTTTTTCCTTGAATAACTTCCAGGCGGCCACCTTGCAATGGAAAGCCTTCGTCGACAAAATCGCGCACGGGAACGGCGAAATCTACTTTGCCGTTGAACCATGGCTTTACCGTGTGTTGATCGGTGGAGATGACATCCGAGAGATGGCCGGGCTGGAGGGAGCGCACGTGGGCATCGACAATTTCCGCGGAAAGCTGCTGCTGCTGCGCGGAAAGGTTGAGGCGGCTTGAAGCGATTTGCCGGCCGAGGCCGCCGATAGCGAGCAGCAAAACTGCGGCTGCCGCGAGCCACGGCCAGGAGAGGCTCGGTGCGAAGCGCGTCGTCGCGGCCGGCTTGGGTAGCTCCCGTAGGATTTTCTTGCGTAGTCCGTTCCGGGCAACTCTCAAGGTGCCGCTCGAATTCCGCGGCGCGCACGGCGTCCAGTTCGCCGTCGAGGTAACCGTGCAGCGATTTGGAAATCAGTTCACAGCTCACGGGTCACCTCCTTGCCGAGAGACGCTCTGCCTTGCAGGGTCGTGAGCGAAATTTTCAATTGCTGGCGCGCGCGCGATAGCGCGGACATTACCGTGCCAATGGGCACGGCGGTAATGGCGGCAATTTCCTTGTAGCTGCAGCCTTCCAGTTCACGCAGCACCAGTACTTCGCGAAAGCGCGGCGGCAATTCTTCGAGCGCGCGCGTCAGGCGTTCGCGATCGTCGGAGGCGATGGCTTGCGCTTCCGGCGAGCTGCCAAACGAGGCGCCGGATGGGGGCCCTTCGCGAACTTCCACCGCGTGATTGGTTTCGTCAAATTCGGTCATGAGTTCCGCCGGGCGATTCTTGCCGAGCCAGGTGTAACACGTGTTGCGGACGATCTGCAGTAGCCAGGCGCGGGGATCACCGCCGTGAAAACCGTCAAAAAAGCGATAGGCGCGCAGCAAAGCTTCTTGCGCAACGTCTTCGGCATCGCTGCGGCTGCGCAAGAGCCAGCGTGCCAGATTGAACGCGGCGTCGAGATGCGGGAGCACCAACTGCTCGAAGCGCGCGCGATCGTCCGGTTCCAGCAATGCGATTCCTTCCCGGCCGTGTCTAGCGGTCCCCTGGGACAGCGCTTGGCTACACCGCTCGGTGCGCTATTTGGGAGACTGCTGCCCAGGCTAGTTTATTCCCGATTCCGCCTGCTGCGGCTAAAGAGTCTTGGTGGCCTATTTGGCCGGAGGGAGCCGCTCACTGGAATAAAAGCCGCGGAGCGCCAGTCTTGCATAACGAAACGCGGATGCCAGGGCCCAGCCCTGGTTCCGGTAACGACTGATCCGTACCGCTGGCTTGCAATAGCCAGCCGAGACCGGACGGCGAGAGCGCGTTCACGGAGGAGAGAGCATGAGCAAGAAGGATGAAATTCTTCACGATCATAATCATGATGGCATCGACCGCCGCGGATTTCTGAAGTGCATGGCGTGGGCCGGAACCGGCGCGCTGTGCGTGATGCAAGGCGGCGTGCTGAAGTCGTACGCGCTGGGGACCGCGGGTAGCAGCGCGGCTGCAGCCTATGGCGGCGGGGAATTGAGCTTCGTGCAGATCAGCGACAGTCACATGGGCTTCAATAAGCCGGCGAATACCGACGTGACCGGGACGCTCAAGGCGGCCGTGGACAAGATCAATGCGCTCTCGAAGGCGCCGGAATTTATGCTGCACACCGGAGATATCAGCCACCTTTCCAAGCCCGAAGAGTTCGACGCCGTGGACCAGATTCTGAAGAGCGCTAAGCCGAAGGACGTGTTCTACGTGCCGGGCGAGCATGACGTGCTGAACGACGACGGCAAGCAGTACCTGGAGCGTTACGCGAAGCAGAGCCAGGGGCAAGGTTGGTACAGCTTCGACAAGAAAGGCGTGCACTTTGTGGGCCTGGTGAACGTGATGAACCTGAAGGCGGGCGGACTTGGCTCGCTGGGCGCGGACCAACTGGCGTGGATGGAAAAGGACGTGAAGAGTTTGAAGTCCAGCACGCCGATCGTGGTGTTCGCGCATATTCCGCTGTGGACGGTGTATCCGGAGTGGGGTTGGGGCACGGAAGATAGCGCGCAGGCACTGGCGTTGCTGAAGAGCTTTGGCTCGGTGACGGTGCTGAACGGGCACATTCACCAAACGATGCAGAAGGTCGAAGGCAACGTGACGTTTCACACCGCGTGCTCGACGGCGTTTCCGCAACCGGCGCCCGGGAAAGCGGACGCTCCGGGTCCCATGAAGGTGCCTGCGGACCAGTTGCGCGGCCTGCTGGGCATCACGGAGGTGAAGTCGGTGTACCACAATCACAGCTTGGCGATCACGGATGAGTCTCTGAATCCGTCGGCGGCAGCGGTTTCCAACTACTAGTTCCCGATTACTGAGAAAAGCCAATCGATAAGGAAGAAGGAGATACGACGATGCGTAGAGGTGTGTTCGTTGGCGGAACGATTTTGATGGTGGCGACGAGTTTCGGCAAGGCGGCATCCGGAGATAGCGTTCTAGGGGTGCCGGCCCTGCCGGCAGCCGTGGCCGTCGCGGTGGGGGCGTCTACCGCGACGGCGCAAGCTGTTGCAAGACCGGCGGCGATGCCTGCCGCGGTAATGCCCGCTGCTGCGCCGCCGGCTGCGGTGATGGAAGTGAAAATCGATAATTTCAAGTTTGGTCCCGAGGCGCTGACGATTCCGCTTGGAACCACGGTCACCTGGACGAACCGCGACGATATTCCGCACACCGTGGTGAGCACGGAGGGAGTGTTTAAGTCCAAGGTGCTGGATACGGACGAGAAGTTTACCTACACGTTTGCGAAGGCCGGCACTTTCGATTACTTCTGCTCGATCCATCCGAAGATGACCGGGAAAGTGGTCGTGCAATGAGCCTCGCGGCGATGAGTCCGGCGGAAGTGCGCTCGGCCGAAGCGAGCGGGCGATGACCAATCCTTTTGATCCGCGAACCGTTTTCTTGGCCAAGCACGCGCAGCATGTGGTGCTGATTCACTTTCCCATTGCGCTGTTCATGACGGGAGTCGTATTTGACGTGGCGGCGCAATGGAGCAAGCGGCAAGTGCTTGGCGCGGTTGCTGGGTACAATTTAGTTGCGGCGGCGATTTTTACTTTTCCGGTGATGGGCAGCGGGCTGCTGGCTTGGCAGTGGGCGCTTGAAGGGCAGCGGCTCAAGGGGATTCTGCTGATGCATCTTGTGTTTGCTCTCGTCACCAGCGTGTTGATGTGGATTGTCGGCTGGGTGCATTTTCGGTCGCTGCGAAAGAGTGGCGACCTAGCTGTGGGGTTTAGGATTCCTCTCGAGCTGATTGGTGTTGTGCTTGTGGGAATTACTGGGCATCTTGGCGGATTCTTGAGTGGCGTAAATTCGCCAGTTTGACGTGGCTTTCGGGCATTGCCCGGTGTGCGGGCGTTGTGCCGGCGTTGTGAAAGGCGACCGCCGCGCACGGCGGCCGCTACAGCGGCAGGATCGTGTTGGTTCGATCCGCGTTCTTATTTTGCGGCCGTAGCTTCTGTGGGTTTCAG
>JBEKVU010000523.1:0-3151 GCA_049513775.1 Candidatus Acidiferrum sp. | reverse complement strand
TGGGGCGCCGCGGCGGCTGTTTGGAAGGTTTGAAACATTCAAACACTTTACGCCAGATTCGTATATCACTGGCGCATCGCGCCGGGACTTCTTCCTGATACAATATCCCCGTGGCTGAACTTACCATCACCGACCCGCGCCTCGCACCGATCGCTAGAAAAGTTTTGGCGGGCGAGCGCCTCTCCATGGAAGAGGGCATCACGCTCTACCGCACGTCGGATCTGCTGGCCGTTGGCTGGCTCGCCAATCACGTGCGCGAAAAGCGCCACGGCAACATCACCTACTACAACGTAAATCGCCACATCAATCCCACCAACGTCTGCGTCGCCCACTGCAAGCTTTGCGCCTTCGGTCGCGATCCGAACGCGCCCGGCGCCTATACTTTTGCTCTTGAAGAAATTTACGCCCGCGCCGAGCAAGGCGTACGTGAGGGCGTAACCGAATTTCACATCGTCGGCGGCCTGCACCCGGACCTGCCCTTCGAATATTTCCTTGAAATGATTCGCGGGCTCAAGCAGCGTTGCCCGGGCGTGCACTTAAAAGCGTTCACCATGGTGGAAGTCGGCTATTTCGCACGCATCGCCAAACTGTCCATCGAAGAAACGCTGCGGCAAATGAAAGAGGCCGGCGTCGATTCCTTGCCCGGCGGCGGCGCGGAGATTTTCCATCCCCGCGTCCGCAAGATTATTTGCGACCACAAGGTCAGCGGCCAGATGTGGCTGAGCATCGCCAAAAAGGCACATCAGGCCGGACTGCGCACCAACGCCACCATGCTTTACGGGCACGTCGAAACGGAAGAAGAGCGCGTGGACCATTTAATGAAACTGCGCGAGCTGCAGGACGAAACCCACGGCTTCGTCACCTTCATCCCGCTGGCCTTTCACCCGGACAACACCGCGCTCTCGCACATCCCCGCCGCCAGCGGTTACACCGATTTACGCAACATCGCCGTGGCCCGCCTGATGCTCGACAATTTCGATCACATCAAGGCCTACTGGATCATGCTCTCGCCGGCGATCGCGCAAATCGCGCAACGCTTCGGCGCCAGCGATCTAGACGGCACCGTAGCGGAAGAAAAAATTTACCACGACGCCGGTGCGCGCACCTCCGAGTTCACTCCGCACATGGAACTCGAACGCCTCATCCGCGCCGCCGGACGCGTTCCCGTCGAGCGCGACACGGCCTACAACCGCGTCGATCGCTCCAAAATGCCGCCCATCCAGCCGCACCACCGCACCGACCTCGTCTCCCTTTCACTTAACGTTTAGGCAATTCGCGAGCGCACCGATTTCCCTGTCTTGGACATCTCAGCTTCTAGCGCTTTAATCCCCGCGACCGAGAGTGCCGATGCGAACCATCCTGTTGCTCACGATTTCAAATATCTTCATGACCTTCGCCTGGTACGGCCACCTGAAGTATCGCAGCGAAGCTCTCTGGAAGGTAATCCTCGCAAGCTGGGGCATCGCTTTTTTCGAATATTGTTTTCAGGTGCCCGCCAACCGCATCGGTTCGTATGAATTCAACGCCGCGCAGCTGAAAACCATACAGGAAGTAATCACGCTCACGGTTTTCTCGGTCTTCTCCATCTTGTATCTCGGCGAAAAATTCAAATGGAACTACGGCGCGGGCTTCGCCTGCATCACTTTCGGCGCGTTTTTTATTTTCCACAAATGGTAGGAGCCCGAGCGCCCCGCCTGGAAAGTTTCTAGGTAATAATCCTCGGCGGCCAGACCACCACATCTTGCCGCCTTGAAAAATACAGCAACGGCTTGCAATCCGGCAGGGTCATCCCCGCGGCACTCGCCATGGAGTTTTCCGCAATCTCCGCCTCCGCCATCTGCAATAGCCACGGCGCGTGATGGATCTCGCCGCGAATCAAGCGCCCGCGCCGGTCCGCGGTATACAGGCAATAACGCTCGGTCAAAAAATACTCGAGTGTCCCCGGACGAGCAGTTTGCGCCGGCCCCAGGGGACGATAGCGCGCCCGAATCGCCGCCGCTGCGGCCCCGCCATGCGTTCGCATGCTCTCGTAATGGATAAATTCATCGCGCTCTTCGCACCGCATGCGCGCCCGAAAGTACGGTAAATCAAACCATCGCCGCGCAATCGCCACCGCGACAAAATTCCCCGCGTCCAAGCTAAAGAACCAAACCCCGGGCTTCCCATCACGCACCACATAGGTCCGCACATTCAGCTCCGGAAAGAACGACAGCCACGGCAGCGCCGGCGTGCCAGGCAGGCGCACCCGGGACATGCGGAACGGAATCACGCCCAGCCACGCCGCCCCATCGAAAGTATCGATCTCCAGCCCTGCGGGAATCAGCCCCCGCACAACCGACACGGGCACCGGCCAATGCGCAAACAACAAATCGTGCCAATTTTGCGCCATCACCCACCGCCCGTGCGGCAGCGCCCACGGCCGATGCTTCAAACCATCCTTCGCTTGCTCTCCGTTCTCGACGTTATCAGCCATAGATAGGTTGGCGCGGGCTTGCCAAACGGCCGCCACTTGGCAGGGCGCCGAAATTAAATATACCTTTGCAAGGCGCTGGCGAATCGAAGTCTAGGATTACGAATCTAACGAATGTACCGAATCAACGCGCCAGTTCCGCGCCGGTGCAGACCGGAATCCGCGCAAAAAATAGTTGCAAAGCATCACGCACACTCACAAGGAGAGCAAATATGGATCGTAAAGCAACAGCAGTCTGGACCGGCGGTATCCGCGACGGCAAAGGTTCCCTGACCACCGACAGCGGCACCCTCAAGCAAACGCAATACTCCTTCAGCGCGCGCTTTGAAAATGGCGTCGGAACCAACCCCGAAGAACTCCTCGCCGCCGCCCACGCCGGCTGCTTCACCATGGCGCTTTCCGGCCAGCTCGGCGCCGCAGGCATGACCGCGGAGCGCCTCGAAACCACCGCCACCATCACGCTGGCAAAAGATGGCGACGGCTTCTCGATCACCAAGAGCCATCTGAATCTCATCGCCAAGATCCCCGGCGCCGATCAAGCCAAATTCGATACCGCGGTAAAAAACGCCGAACTGGGCTGTCCGGTTTCCAAGCTCTTCAAAGCAGAAATCACCGTCAGCGCCCATCTTCAAGCCTAAGATTCGGGCTGAGATTCAGCGTAAAATCAGCGTACAATCGGCG
>JBEKVU010000522.1:0-3159 GCA_049513775.1 Candidatus Acidiferrum sp. | reverse complement strand
TTTTGGTTTCTAGTTCGCTGATGTACGTTTCGGCGTTATCGAGTTCGCGCGATAAATCTTTCAGGAGTTCATTGCGCTGCTCGGCGTTGGTTTCTTCTTTCGCCAGATTGATGTAGGTATCGACGTCTTCGGAGATGGAATTGAGTTTTTCATCCGCGGCGATTTGTTCTTCCGCGCGTTTGCGATCGCGCAGGACGGCTTGCGCTTCGTCCTGATTGCTCCAGAAATTTGGATCGGCGGCGCGGGCTTCGAGGCCTTTCAGGCGCTCGCGGTATTGTGGAGCGTCAAAGATAACTCCGAACCATGGCGATGCGGGGTTTTAGTTCTTCGTGGCGATATTCTAGATCTTCCAGAATCATTTTTTGTTAGCTCGCTTGTTCGTGTTTTTTTTAATTTCTCTTCGCGGTGATGAAGACTTTAGATTCGGGCTACGATGCTCTCGAATCCTAGAGCCGCGTAATGCGAATCTAAAGATTCGCCATTACAGAGGCCGCGCCCGGTCAGGCTGTGGCTAGCGGAGGCTCCAGTACCGTTACGGGAGTCTCCACGACCGGAATGGCGATATTTTCTCCGGCGCCGTCCTGTTTCACCAAGGTCCAAAGAAAAAGGATAACGGAAATGGCCACGCACAGCCAAGCGAACCAATCGCCGAAGCGCGTGTATATGGTTTTGTCGGTGCGAAAGTCGTACGGGAGATTGGCGGCGGCACGCACGTCCGGAGGCAACGGACGATAGATGCGGCCGTAGGGATCGATCGAGACAGTGAACCCGTTGTTGGTGGAACGGATGATCCAGCGGCGGTTTTCGGCGGCGCGAACGCGGGCCATGCGCAGGTGCTGCTCGGCAGCGGCGGAACGTCCGAACCAGCCGTCGTTGGAGATGTTGATGAGCAATTGCGCGCCGTCGTTGGCAAAGGTGCGAATTTCGCCGGGGAAAATGGCTTCGTAGCAAATGAAGGTGCCGAAGGAATATCCGCTGGGAAGTTTTCCTAACGCGTACTGTGAGCCTTTGGCGAAGCCCCCGACCTCGCTCGAAACGTTGGCCACCACGCGCTGCAAAAGCGGAAAAGGTTCGTACTCGCCGAACGGGACGAGATGAATTTTGTCATAGGTGTAGACGCGCTGGCCTTGCTTATCGATCAGCACGGCGCTGTTGTAGGCGAGCTGGTGGCCGTTCGGGCGGCCGTCGACAGCGGGCGCTCGGCGCCACTCGACAACGCCGGCCAGAAATGGATAGCCAAGGTGGATGGCCATGGTCGAAGCCAGCGTGGCGAACTGCGTGTCTTCTTCGGAGAAAGGCGCGGGCGCTTCCGGCCAGACCAGCAAGTCGGGTTGCGCTCCATCGTTGCGACTGGCATTGCCGCCCAGGCTCAACCGCTCAACTTCGCGCATTTCGGCGGCGTGCGCGGTGAACCAGTTGCTTTCGTATTCGTTCGCTTCGGGAAAATTCAGTTGCACGGCGCGCGCGACATGATTCGCGGAAATTGTGGGAACCAGCCGCGGCGCGACGAAGTACAGAAACAGCAATGCGACGGTGCCAGCGAGAAGCACCGTGAACCGTGTGCGGGCACGTGGCGCGGCGGCTCCGTCGCTCCAAGCCAGCAACGCGTTGAAGCAGACCATCAGGAACGAGAGTCCGTAGACGCCAGTGATGGTGGTGATTTGCAGAAGTCCGACGTTCGCCGCGGCGGAATATCCGAGCAAGTTCCAAGGAAAGCCTATGTCCGGTGTGATGCCGTGCAGAAATTCCGCTGCAACCCAGATGAATGGTGCGCCGAGGCAAGCCACGAAAATGCTGCGCCGCGCGAGGCGATTCACCAGCCACGCAAATATTCCGCACGCGATGCCCCACAGCGCGGCAACCATCAACAGCAAGCCCCAACTCGCGAGGCGTGGCACGTCACCATGAACAGCGAGGACGGTGGCGATCCAGGCTTCCGAACAGACGGAGAAGATCAACGCGTGCAGAAATCCACAGGCGAAAGCCACCCACGGCTTGGCGCCGAACAGAGTCACCATCAGAATGCCGACACAGATCCAGCCGTAAATTGCGAGATAAAAGCCCATGAAGGAAAGAGCGAGCGCGGCGCCAGAAACCGCGGCAATCACCAGGCGCAACGGCGTCGGCGTGGCAGAGTTGGGATGTGGGCGGAAGTACGAGAGCCAACGTCCAGCGGGCATCAGTGTTTCACGATGGCTTTGAAGCCGGCGGCGTCCAGACCTTTTTTGGCGGCGTCCACGGATTTTTGGTCTGTGTAAGGGCCGACTTGTACGCGATAGAATTTATCGCCTTGCGGAGTCAGCACAAACGCTGGGAATTTCTTCTTCTGCAGGCGCGAGGCCAGGTCGAGAGCATCCGCCTGACTCTTCAAAGCGGCCACCTGCAGCGTAAAAGCGCCACTGGGAACCACCGGAGCAGAGGACATCTTGCCGCGCGCGGGCACGGTGACGGAAGTATTTTTCACGGACACAGCCGGATTGCGCTGCGGAGCCGGATCGCTGACCGGAGTTTGCAGGCGATCGTTTTGATTTTTTCCGCCGTCAAATTCGTGAACGTCCCAGCTGGGATTATTGGGCTTCGCTTCGCTGGCTGGCGGCTGCACGGGCTGCGGCGTAGCGGCGGTTGGATGTTTTCCGGGGAGCGGCTTGGGAGCGGTGAGCGCGTCAAAAACGCCATTCTTGGGCAGGTGATCGGCAAGAACGCTGCCGTCATACTGGCCGCGGCCCATGAAAAATCCCAGGCTGAAGAACAGGCCGGAAAACAGAAGAATCAGGACGAACAGACCGATGACGTGCTTGCTTTCCAGCACGCGGTCCCCCGCTCCAACGGATTTTCGGCGCACAGCCATGCCTATTTCTGCGAAGCCCCCAAGGATCTAGTCCACTGATTAATGATATCGATGGGAAGCGGAAAGACAATCGTTGTGTTCTTTTCGACACCTATCTCGGTGAGGGTCTGGAGGTAGCGCAGCTGGATGGCGGTGGGCTGCGTTTCGAGAACTTTGGCGGCATCGGCAAGTTTTTGCGAGGCTTCGAATTCGCCGTCGGCATGAATGACTTTGGCGCGGCGTTCACGTTCGGCTTCGGCTTGGCGGGCGATGGCGCGCTGCATCTGTTCGGGAATATCCACCTGTTTCACTTCCACCTTGCTGACTTTGAT
>JBEKVU010000521.1:0-3160 GCA_049513775.1 Candidatus Acidiferrum sp. | reverse complement strand
ACGGCCAGTCAGTGACTTACGTCCGTGATAACGGCGTGGGCTTTAACATGAAGTACAGCGAGAAGCTATTTGGGGTTTTTCAGCGTCTGCACCGCCAGGAAGAGTTTGAGGGAACGGGTGTGGGACTCGCTACAGTCCAGCGTATCGTCCAGAAACACGGAGGTCGAATTTGGGCAGAAGCCGAGCTAAACACAGGCGCCACCTTTTATTTCACTTTAGGAACTGAGATGGAAGCAGCCGGGTCAGTGCACGGTAAATCAAGGGGGTTATCACATGAGGGCAGCTGAGGTCGAAATTCTCCTGGTCGAGGATAACCCGAAGGATGTCGAGTTGACCCTGCACGCACTCCGCAAGGAAAACTTGTGTAACCACATTCACGTCGCTCGTGACGGCGAGGAAGCTCTCGATTTTCTTTTCTGCCGGGGATCCTACAGTGACCGTTCCTTAGATCACCCGCCAAAACTCGTGATCCTCGACTTGAAACTGCCAAAGGTCGACGGGATGGAAGTACTGCGGGAGATCAAGAAGAACGTCCATACGCAGGCAATCCCGGTGACTGTGCTCACATCCTCAAAAGAAGACCGGGACCTCGTGGAGAGCTACAAGTTGGGCGTCAACAGTTACATTCAAAAGCCAGTGGGTTTCAACCAGTTCCGAGAGACAGTCAAAAAGTTAGGACTCTATTGGCTGGTAGTAAATCAAACACCGCCTCCCAGCGCATTTTGAAGAAGTAACGCGAGCGAAACAGATCAGTAATGTTAAGCGCGCCCACAGCCCTATCGCCGGCCGTAGCCGTGATCTTTTGGGACTCACCGTACCCCGCTCAATTCTCTGGGAATCGTGCCTAGCTTGAATTGTGTATTTTCCGAGCGGCTCATGTCGTAAAGCTTGGTGACGATTAAACGTGGCAGATCTTTCGTCCTGGCTGCAATGGGCACGAAGAACTTTTTGTGAATCCCCCGGCGCAATTTGAATGGTTTGCGCTTACGAACTTCCACGTTCCAGAATTCGGCATGGCGTCCGCTACGGAACCCCCCAAGGTCAACGAACCGAGAGCTATGTCGATCGATTGCGTGCCTTGCGGATCCGGGTTCTACACCAAGTGCGCCGTCTAGGATAAACGAGTACAGCTCATGTCGAGTCCCGGAACTTTTCTGGAATCAGGAGCTTACGCGTACATATTTTGCTCACCTATCTTTCACCCCCCAGCCATTGACAGAAGACCACAAAGCTGCGAAGAGTGCCTAATATTCAATTCTTCGAAGGAGAAAAAAACCAGATGCCGATCGAAAAAAGCACGGTGCGCGGCCGGCGCAAGAAATTGACTCCGGGCAAGGGGAAAATGCAAGTCTCCGCGCCACAAGGCAAGAGAGTCTCGAGCATGAAAACGCTGAACATAGGCAGCCAATCCAGCGGGAGCGGGGCTGGAAAGATTACCTTCAATCCTTTCTCGATCGTCAAGAAATAACTCGCCAGGCGTAAAAAAACGGGACGGAGCTTTATGCGGCCTCACCCGTGACGAAGACCTTACCGTGGTCCTCGGCTCCGAACCAGAGCAGAGCGGCGAGCGCGCAGATGGTGACAATTTCGAAGCCGGCGATGGCCCATTGGTAGCCGACGTGGTCACGCAAGGCGTATTGGATGGAATTGGTGGGCGAGGCGAACAGGATGCCCAGCTGGTAGGCAAGGCCGGGCATAAGGCCGCGAGCCGAGTCGGCGGCGAGTTCGTTCAGATGGACCGGGATGACGCCCCATGCGCCCTGCACTCCGGCTTGCATGAGAAAGGCACCCGCGGTGAGTAGCGTCAGCTTGCTGCTGAAGGCCCACAGGGGAATGGCGAGCAGCGCAACCATCAGCGCGACCATCATACTGTTGCGGCGTCCCGCGCGCTGCGAGAAATGTCCGAATATAATCGCGCCAATCACAGCGCCCACGTTGTAGATGATGGCGATGTTGGCGCGGATGGCCTGGGCCACGCCGTGTACTTCGTGCAGAAAATCGGGATACAGATCCTGCGTGCCGTGGGAGAGAAACATCATGAAGGTCATCAGCACCACGAGATAAGCGAAGCGCTTCCAATTCTTGGCGACCACAGATAAAAGTTCGCCAGTGCTGGCGGCCTTGTGCTCTTTCCAGGCTTGCGATTCGGGCACTTTGGCGCGGATGTAGAGCGCGAGCAGCGCGGGAATCGAACCGATCCAGAACATGGCGCGCCAGCCCCAATGCGGCAAGAGAAACCGCGTGGCCATCGCAGCCAGCAAATAGCCGATAGAATAGCCGCTCTGCAAAATGCCGCTGAGGACGCCACGCCACCTTCGCGGGGCGGCTTCCATGGCCAACGAGGCGCCCACGCCCCACTCACCGCCCATGCCGATGCCGAAAAGGGCGCGCAAAACTAAAAATATGGTGAAGTTGGGGGCGAATCCACAAAGCAGCTCGATCAGCGAAAAATAGATGACGTTGACCATCAGCGGGATGCGGCGGCCGTAGCGGTCGGCGAGCAAACCGAAAAGCACCGCGCCCACGGGACGCATGGCCAGGGTGGCGGTGGTGCTGAGCACGATTTGTGATTTGCTGACAGCGAACTGGCGCGAGAGGGTGTCGAAGAGAAATACCACGATGAAGAAATCGAAGGCGTCGAGCGTCCAGCCAAAGAATCCCGCGAGCACGGCGTGACGCGCGCCGAGCGTGCCGGACGAGGCCTGCGGCGCGGGGGTCGATGAGGGCGGCAGTCGAGTTGACGAGCTTGGCGGTTCGCTCATCTTAAGTGTCTTGCCAGGCCGCGGAACTTGGCATCATGCGCCAAATCGCGACGCCGCAAGCTACGGCGATTGCGCCTAAAGCGATGGCCGCCGGATAACGGCCGAAGCAGATTTCGCCGATGGAAAAAAGCGTGGAGTACACCAGCACGCAGCCCACGATCCAGTTGAGGAGGTTGCGTCCAAGGTCGCGGGTGACGGGTTCGTCGCCGCAAAGTCGCGCGATGGGCTGCCACCCGGTGATTTGCGGACGGACCTTGCGGTAAAACTTCACCAGGATTTCGCTGGGTTCGGCGTCGGTGAGGAAAGTGACCGCGAGCCAAACCAGGGTGGTGAATCCGGTGGTACACAGCGTGGATTTGGCGAACACTACGGGATCGGAACCGGAAAACGGCTGGGCT
>JBEKVU010000520.1:0-3166 GCA_049513775.1 Candidatus Acidiferrum sp. | reverse complement strand
TGCGCCACGCCGGAGATCAGTTGCCCGACCGCCGCCATCTTATCGCTGTGTAGTAACTGTTCCTGCGTGCGGCGCAGATTTTCATAGGCTTGACGAGCCTCTTCATAGAGCAAGCTGCGTTGCATGGCACTGGAAATCTGGCTGCCCACGGCAATCAACAAGTTTACGTCGGCCGGGGAAAATTCACGCGCCGAGCGGCTGCTGACTACCAGCCCGCCGAGAATCCGGTCTTTGGCCCACAGCACCACCACATAGGAAGAGACCAGTCCTTCCTTGCGCATCATCTCGCGCACCGCCGGAGGAGTGGGCAAGGACTGCGTCGAGAGAAACGTGGCGTGCACGGCGTTGATCTGCCGCACCGTCTCCGCCGGCAACTCCAGCGGCTCCGCGTTGGGAGGGTATTCGAAGCGCTGGCCCACAGCCGCGAGCCGTCGCATGGTGTGATTTTCCAGCAAGTAAATAGAAGAAGTGTCCAGGCTAAAAAGTTCCAGCAGCTGGCGAAGCGTGCGCTGCAGCGAGTCGCGCAGGTCTAGCGATTCGGTCAATGTTTGCGCGATCGAATTCAGTACCATCAGCTCGCGATTGCGCCGGCGAATCTCACCTTCGGCGCTCTTGCGCTCCGTAACGTCGAGAACGAAGCCCTGGTACGCCGTCACTTGTCCGGAGGCATCGCGTATGGCTGTCGAGGATTCTATAATGTTGCGAATTTCGCCGTCCTTGCGGCGCATTTCAAATTCAAAATCCGCCACCGAGCCATGCTCGTGCAGCAGCCGTCGAAGACGGTCGCGATCGGAACTGTTCACGAAAAGGCGTGCGCCGATATCGAGAGCCAGCAATTCTTCGCGGGAGGTGTAGCCGGTCATGCGCAGCATGGCGTCGTTAAAGTCCAGAAAGCGGCCCGCCGGCGTGGAAATAAAAACGCCTTCTTGCACGCTGGCGACGAGCGTGCGGTATTTTTCTTCGGCGCGTTTGCGTTCGGTGATGTCCTTCAGCACGTGCACGACGCCGAGTTCCTTCCCGCCGGCGTCGGCAAAGGTGGAGTTGGACGCTAGAAAATAACCCGACAGCCAGGGATCGCGCTCATCCCCCTCGCCCGCCACACCTTCGCAGTAGGGACATTGGTTATAATTTGCGTCTCGGCGCGAAAGGGAATCGCTGACGTTGCGCCCGATCATGGCGCGATATTCGCGGCCCAGCAGTTGGCTGAGGCGTTGATTCACGCGCAAGATCCGTCCGGCGCGGTCGTGCACCATGATAGGATCGCCGATCGAGTCAAAGGTGTCCGCCCACTGTTGCTGCGCGGCGGCCACCTGTTCGAAAAGTTTTACATTTTGCAGCGTGAGTCCCAGCAGATTGGAAAGATTCACGAGGTACGCCACCTCGTCCGGCATGAACTCTACTTCCCGCGTCGACCCTATCGCGATGATTCCGAGCGGACCTTCTTTTCCGCGCAGCGCCAGGGTCACCATTTCCTTGATGCCGGATTCCGCCATGCGCGCTTTTGCGGTCGGGTCCTGTTCGTCTTCGAAGCGCACGTACTGACAATTTTCTTTCAGGACGCCACGAGCCCAGGGCTCTTCGCAGGGTAGCTTGGCGTAGTTCTTCAAGTACTGCGGGCTGAAACCCACCGCGGCGCGCACCGCCAATACGAAAGACGCGCCATCGGATTCGAGCAACCGCACCAGCCCGTGGGTGCCGCCAACGCTGTCGACCAGGTGCTTTAATACGCCGGCCAAGGCCTCATCAACCGAAAGTGTTTGCGTGCTAGCCGCGGTCAACAGCGTAAGGCGGCGCATCTTGTCGTTTAATTCTTCGGTGCGTCCGCGGGCGGTTTCGAGCACCACCACCACCATGGCAATACCCACGGCAACACCGAGCAGGTGGTCAAATGCCACGCGTAAGATGAACAAGGGATGCTCCGGCCAAAGCGGGCGGTCGATGCCATGCAGTCCGGCAAGAAGGAAAAGGCCTCCTAACAACCGGATGCCGTGGCCGGTTCGCGGCTTCGTCCAGCGCCAGGTCAGCCATCCGGCCGCGAGGCACACCCCGCTCTCCATCCATGCCGTTCCCCAAGACACGGCAGCGAACTGGTGGCCGCTGCCGCGCTCGAGGTACAGGACCCAAACCAGTACTACCGCCACTGCCGGAATCATCGGCCACCGTCGGCGCTCCGGTGCGGCGGTCAAGCTCAGAACATACGTTAAGAAAAAGAGCAGCGCGGCGGCGTGCCCCAGGGTTACAACGGTCGTGAATTCCGGGACGTTCCGCGAGAGCAGCGCCACTTCCGCGAGAGCGGCGCAAGTAAAGCAAACCCAACCAGCCAACCACAAACGAAAGTTGCGGGAATCCTGATCGCGGCGGAACAGCGCAAACAAGACGAGCAGAATGATCGAAGCAGTTGCTTCGAAGAAAGCGCTACCGAGCAGGCCCTGATTCTGCAACACCGTTCGCTGCCTCCCGGCCGGAAGTGCCGTCGGCGCCCGCCGAGCAAACAGGCGAACGCACACAAAAACATTGTGGAGTAGTTATTCTTAAGCCTGGACTGACGCTAACATGCTGTTTTCTTAATGGGCAAGCGCCCAAGCGTAAGGTTGTGACCTCCCTTATAATGGCTGTTGGGAGTGACCCACTTGGAAATGGAAAACATTCTAGTCGTTGACGATGAGGAAGCTATCCGCGAGGTAGTCTCGACGATGCTGGAATCGAAGGGCTACCACTGCACGGCGGTGAGCAACGGCCGCGCTGCGCAAGACCAAGTGAAGCGCGTAACGCCGGACCTAGTGCTCAGCGACATGATCATGCCGGAAATGGACGGCATCAAGTTACTGGATTGGATCCGGCATTATGATCCGGAAGTGCCGGTGATCATGGTCACCGCCATCCATGATATTTCCACCGCGCTCGAAGCGATTCGCCGCGGGGCTTACGACTACATATTAAAGCCCTTCGAAAAAGATCAATTGTTTCTTGGGGTTGGCCGGGCGCTGCAACATCGGCGCTTGGTGGCCGAGAACCGCAATTATCAGCGCAACCTCGAGCAGCAGGTAGAGGAGCGCACCGCGCAGCTCAGCGGCGCGTTGGCGCAACTCGAACAATCCTACGACGATACGCTCGAAGCGCTGGGCAGCGCACTCGACTTGAAGGACGCCGAGACCGAAGGCCATTG
>JBEKVU010000519.1:0-3170 GCA_049513775.1 Candidatus Acidiferrum sp. | reverse complement strand
AAGGCGGGACATTCCTTGCACACCCAACTTGTCAGCCAGCTGCTCGCCGATCCCTCCCGCTGGACGATCACCACGGAAGCCGCCAGCTCCGCGCCCTACCATCCCGCAGAAGATGGCCTGGGACGCCACGGCGAGACGCGCACCCTGGCGAAGAAATCCACCGATCTCCCGGCCGAACTCAGTGTCCCCACCGACGTAACCGCCTCGGCCGCCGATTGACCTCGCGCTTCACCCTCAGAGAATTAGTTCCTCGGCCCGTCCCCGAAATTAGCCCCAATGAACGCTTTGCGCACGTCCTCGCGCCATCTTGATCGCGCCACAGTTGCCTAATCCTCCGGCCTCCCGCAGAATGACCAAACGCCATGCCCAATAATGACCTCGCCATCGTGATTCTCGCCGCCGGCAAAGGCACGCGTCTGAAATCGAGTCTGGCAAAAGTGCTGCACCGCGCCGGCGGCCGCTCTCTGCTTGAACAAGCTCTTCGTGCCTGCGCTCCGCTCAAAGCCAAGAAAACCATCGTCGTCGTGGGCCATCAAGCGGAAAGCGTAACCGCCGTCGCCGAGCCTCGCGGCGCGGAAACCGTTTTGCAGCAGCCGCAAAATGGCACCGGCCACGCCCTGAAAGTAGCGCAGCGCGCTCTCGCCCGCGCGAAATACGCCCTCGTCCTCCCGGGTGACGCTCCGCTCATTCGCACCGAAACGCTCCAAGCACTGCTTGCCACGCATCGCTCCGCCGGCGCAGCCGCCACGATTTTGACCGCCGTGCTGGCCGACCCGCGCGGCTACGGCCGCATCCTGCGCAAATCAGCAAACGCCGTTTCCGCCATCGTCGAAGAATCGCAGCTCGCCGAAAATCAGCGCGAAATCAACGAAATCAATTCCGCCATATACTGCTTCACGCTGCAAAAATTGTGGCCCGCGCTCGCGCAAGTCCAGCCCAACAACAAGCATCGCGAACTCTACCTGACCGACGCAGTTGCCGTGCTCGCCGCCAAAGGCGAAACCGTTCTCGCGCAAGTCGCTGAAGATTCCCGCGAAGTCCTCGGCTGCAACACCCGCCAGGATCTCGCCGCCGTCGACCAGGTCTTTCGCGAGTGGAAGCGTCACTCTTTGATGGACAGCGGCGTGACCATTCAGTTGCCGGAAACCGTGCTCATCGATCCCGACGTCGCTGCCGGCGAAGACACGGTAATCGAACCCGCCGTGCAGCTGCTCGGTGCCACAGAAATCGGCGCGCGCTGCATCATCAAATCCGGCAGCATCCTTATCGACTCCACCCTCGGCGATGACGTCACCGTCGAGCCGCATTGCGTCGTCGTCGAAAGCCGTCTCGAATCACACGTCACCATCGGCCCCTTTGCTCGTCTGCGCGTCGGCACGCACCTGAAAACCGGCGCACGCGTCGGCAATTTCGTCGAAACAAAAAAAGCCGTGATCGGCGAGGGCGCCAAAGTTCCGCACCTCACCTATCTCGGCGACGCCAAAATCGGCGCCAAGACCAACATCGGTGCCGGCACCATCACCTGCAATTACGACGGCTTTCACAAACACCCCACCACCATCGGCAAAAATGTTTTTATCGGCAGCGATTCCGTGCTGGTTGCGCCGGTGCGCATCGGCGACGGCGCCTACGTGGCCGCCGGCTCCGCCATCACAGAAAATGTTCCTGCCGACGCTCTCGGCATCGCGCGCGGCCGCCAAGTGACCAAGCCGCGCTGGGCGTCAAAAAAACGCCGCGAACTCGCCGCCGCAACGAGCAAAAAGAAACGCAAGCACTAGGCCAATTCACCACCTACTCTAGCGCCGAGCAACATCGCGCCGCAAAACGCGCTGTGCTAAACTAACTCTTCCCAACGTCATCGTAGGAGCCAACCCGCAATGAAATTTGGAGTGCTCGTCTTTCCCGGATCAAATTGCGATCATGACGCCTTCCATGCCGTCTCCAAGGTGCTGCACCAACCGGCCGAATTCGTGTGGCACCGAAGCGAAGATCTTCTCGGCTCCGACGCGCTAATCCTCCCCGGCGGTTTCGCCCACGGCGACTACCTCCGCACCGGCGCCATAGCCCGCTTTTCTCCCGTAATGAAGTCCGTCGCAAAATTTGCCAAAGCCGGCGGCCCGGTCCTCGGTATCTGCAACGGTTTTCAAATCTTGCTCGAAGCAGGCTTGCTCCCCGGCGCGGTTATGCGCAACGCCGGCCTGCGCTACATCTGCCGCCACGTGTACATTCGCGTCGAACAGACCGCTACGCCCTTCACCAACGCCGCAGGCCAGGGACAAGTCCTGAAGATCCCCATCGCCCACAACGACGGCAACTACACCCTTGATGAAGCGGCGCTCGGCGAACTGGAAAGAAATCACCAGGTTCTGTTTCGCTACACCACCCCCGACGGAACGAATGACGCCGCTGGAAATCCCAACGGCTCGCTGCACAACATCGCCGGCGTCTGCAATCGCGAACGCAACGTCGCCGGGCTGATGCCGCATCCTGAGCGCGCCGTAGAATCCGTGCTCGACTCCGCCGACGGCCTGGTCATTTTCAATTCCATGATCGAAGCCTTCGCCGGCGCGGCCAAAGCCAGCGGCGCCACCAGGGCCACCGCATAAATGATTTTCGGTCTCGCGAACTGGAGCAAAAACTAGCACCTCACATGGCCACTGCCAGCACTGAAATCAAAGTCACTCCAGAGATTGCGGCGGAACACGGTCTGTCCGCGGATGAATACGCGCGTGTACTAAAAATTCTCAGCCGCGATCCGAACATCACGGAACTGGGAATTTTCAGCGTGATGTGGAGTGAGCACTGCTCCTACAAATCCAGCAAGGTTCATCTGAAGCGCCTGCCGACGCGCGGAAAGCTGGTGGTGCAAGGCCCCGGTGAAAACGCCGGCGTAGTCGACATCGGTGACGGCCTGGTCGCGGCCTTCAAAATCGAATCGCACAACCACCCGAGCTACGTCGAACCATTTCAAGGCGCCACTACCGGCGTGGGCGGCATCCTGCGCGACATCTTCACCATGGGCGCCCGCCCCATCGCCATCCTAGATTCCCTCCGCTTCGGCCCGATCAGTCCAGAAGGCTCGGTCGACGCCCGCGGTGCGGGGCAGGCTGCGCGCTTTTCCGGCGACCCACCGGAGGCGGCAACCCTAGCCGCGAATCGCCGCATTCTAG
>JBEKVU010000518.1:0-3193 GCA_049513775.1 Candidatus Acidiferrum sp. | reverse complement strand
GGAGTCTCAATGGCGGAGTGGTGGATAGGCGGCGAAAGGCGAACGAGACGAAGCGACAGACGAGAAAAGTCGAAGGCGCCGGGACTAAAGCCCGGCCGCGACAACGGCAAAGGCGACGGCCACGAGTTTCGTGGGGCGGCTGCTATGCCGCTACAATGGGTAAAGGCGCGAATGTGGAGCGCGCTCGACTACAACTTCTTGGTGAGTTCTGGAGGAATGATGCTTAAGTTGGTGTGCTTTTTGTTTTTGTTTGCCGCCGGTGCGGTGATGGCCGCGGATAAATCTGTGTACGACTTTACGCTGAACAGTATTGATGGACAGCCTGCGCCGCTGGCGGCTTACAAGGGCAAGGTGGTGCTGCTGGTGAATGTGGCGAGCCGGTGCGGGTTCACGCCGCAATATACGGCCCTCGAGGCGGTGTACGAGAAGTACAAGGATCGCGGGCTGGTGATCGTGGGAATTCCGGCGAACAATTTTGGCTCGCAGGAGCCGGGGACGAATCAGGAGATCAAGACGTTTTGCTCCAGCAAATACAATGTGACGTTTCCGATGATGGCGAAGATCAGCGTGAAGGGCAGCGATCAGGCTCCGCTGTATCAGTTTCTTACGGATAAAACGGCGCATCCGGAAACGGGCGGAGACATTCAGTGGAACTTCACGAAATTTCTGGTGGGCGCGGATGGACGAATTGTGGCGCGCTTTGAGCCGAACGTGACGCCGGATTCGCCGCAGATTACGTCGGCGATTGAGGCGGCGTTGGGGCGTGTTGGGCACTAGGGAGTTTTAGATCGCAGGATGCGTGGCGTGCGTTGCGCCACGCGTCTGGCAACGGATATTCGTATCGAGTCCGGAGTCACTTTCCGTTTTTTTCCACTTACGACCCCATGCCAATTCTCTCGCTGCAATCTGTTGTTAAGGAATATCACACTGACGGAGAACCGGTGCGCGCTCTGGACAGCGTGTCGCTGGACGTTTCGCCTGGGGAATTCGTGGCGCTGGTCGGACGCAGCGGATGCGGAAAATCTACGCTGCTGAATTTGGCTGGGGCGATGGATTTTCCTACCTCCGGTGTGGTGCTGCTTGGTGGCGTTTCTACTTCCGCACTGGGCGACGACGAGCTGACTGCGCTGCGGCGCGAAAAAGTGGGATTTATTTTTCAATCGTTTCAACTGCTGCATACGCTGACGGTGTTTGAGAATGTGGAGCTGCCGTTGCTGCTGGCCGGGAAGGCTGGAGCGCGGGCGGCCGCGACGGCGCGGCTGGCGACGGTGGAGCTTGCGGGCCTCGGCGAGCGCTTTCCGCATCAACTTTCCGGCGGGCAGATGCAGCGCGTGGCCATTGCACGCGCGCTGATTCACGCGCCGCAGATTTTGCTGGCGGACGAACCCACCGGAAATTTGGACACAACTACTGGCAACGTGATTTTGGCGTTGCTGCAGCGGCTCACGCGCGAACAAAACACCGCGACGATTATGGCAACGCACAGCCCGGAAGCGGCGGCGTTGGCCGACACCGTGGTGCGCATGCGCGACGGGAAAATCGAAGAGGTTATCACACGCTGACCATGCCGCGACTCATTTTATTTTATCGCTTGCTAGTGCGGCCGCTGTTTCGCGAGCCGGTGCGGACGGCGCTGACGGTGCTGGCGATTGCGCTGGGCGTGGCGGTGGTGCTGGCGATCGATCTTGCGGGGGCGGCGGCGACCGGATCGTTTCGCTCGTCGATCGAGACGCTGGCCGGTGATGACGATTTGGAAGTTGTGTCGGCCGGGGGCGTGCCGGAAACGGCCATGGGCACGCTGGCGCAGATGCCGTTTGCGTTGCGGGTTTCGCCGCGGATGGAAGATTTTGCGGTGTTGCCGGAGACGCAGCAGACGCTGCCGCTGATTGGGTTGGATTTGATTGGAGAGAGTGGGAATTACGCCGGGGCGAATGAGGTTTTGGATTTTGGCGTTCAAGGCGCTGGGGATCCGCAGGAAGCGCTGCGCGCATTGGCTAGCCCGGACACGATTTATGTGAGCTCGAGCCTCGGGCGTAAAGCTGGCGAACAGTTGCAGCTGTTGATCAACGATCAGCTCAAGACCTACACCGTTCGCGGCGTTTATCCGGATGCGAGCGGGAACGAAGCCGCGATTGTCATGGATATTGCGGCGGCGCAGCGGGCGTTGACGCGATTTGGGCGAGTGGATCGGATTTTAATCAAAGTACCTGAAGGCGAATCACTGGAAATTTGGCAGCGGAGAATTCAAGCGACGCTGCCGGCGGGGCTGGAGGTGCGTCCGCGGGGCACGGGCGCGGCGGAAAATCGGCGGATGCTGCAGGCGTTTCGCTGGAATTTGCGGCTGCTGAGTTACATTTCGCTGGTGGTGGGGGCGTTTCTTATTTACAACACGATTTCGGTCTCGGTGGTGAGGCGGCGGGCGGAGATTGGCATTGTGCGCGCGCTGGGCGCGAGTCGCGCGACGATTCTTGTGGCGTTTATAGGGGAAGCGGCGACCTTTGGGGTGATTGGTGCGGCGCTGGGAATTCCGCTGGGGCGCGTGATGGCCAGCGGCGCGGTGAAGTTGATGGCGATTACCGTCGATGCGCTGTATGTGAGCAGTCGGCCGGGCGCGATTGCGCTGACCGCGGGAGCGATTCTTGCGGCTTTCGGGATTGGCGTTGGAGTGGCGGTGGCCTCGGCGTACGCGCCGGCGCGGGAGGCGGCGCAGGTTTCTCCTGTGGAGGCGATGGCGCGGGGCAGGCGCGAGTATGACGTTCGCGTAAATAAATTGCGGGATTTATATTTTGCAATTGGGCTGGCGATTGTTGCCGGGGCGGCTTCGCAGGCGCCGGCGATTGGCGGGAAGCCGCTGTTTGGATATTTGTCGGCGCTGCTGCTGATCGCGGCTTCGGCGCTGGCGATTCCGGCGTTTGTCGATGGCGTGAGCCGCGCGAGTTCGGGGATCTTGCGGCGGGCGTTCGGAGTGGAGGCCATGCTGGCATCGCGCAGCTTGCGGGCTTCCCTGCGGCGGACGGCGGTGCTGGTGGGCGCGCTTTCCACGGCGATCGCGATGATGACTTCGGTAGGAATTATGGTGGGCAGCTTTCGGCAGACGGTGTTGCTGTGGATGGGCGACCAGCTTCCGGCGGATTTGTATTTGCGGCCGGCGGGGGATCCGGCGGCGGATCGACATCCGACGATTTCGCTGGAG
>JBEKVU010000517.1:0-3196 GCA_049513775.1 Candidatus Acidiferrum sp. | reverse complement strand
GCGCATGCCGTAGCAACAACTTCCAGCGGCTCAGAACTCGGACTGATTGGCGCGGTGCTGGTGGCTATGTGGAACTACATGGGCTGGGACAATGCTTCGACCATTGCCCAGGAAGTGGAGCGGCCGCAACGCACATATCCCAAAGCCATGATCGCTGCTGTAGTCCTCGTCTCGCTGACCTACGTTCTGCCGTTTCTGGCGGTGTACTTCACCGGTGCACCGGCAAGCTCCTTTAGCGGAGACGGCTCCTGGGCCCAAGTGGCCGGTCGCCTCGGCGGCACGATTTTCGGATTTGAGTGGCTGCGCTTCTTGATCGTCGTGGGCGGAATGATGAGCGCGTTTGGCATGTTCAATGCGCTGGTGATGAGCTATTCGCGGCTGCCTCTGGCCATGGCCAATGACGGGATGCTGCCGAAGATTTTTGCCAAGGTCAGTGCACGGACCAAGGCGCCGTGGGTGGCGATTCTGGTATGCGCGTCCGGCTGGGCGCTTTGTTTGGGGCTGGGGTTCAAGCGGCTGGTCACGCTGGACATCATGTTGTATGGCGCCAGCCTGATGCTGGAATTTGTGACCCTGGTGGCCTTGCGCATTCGTGAGCCGGAGCTGAAGCGCGAGTTTCGCGTGCCCGGCGGCATGGCTGGCGCGGTGATGTTGGGGATTTTCCCCTTAGCTTTGCTCAGTTTGGCGATGGTTGAGAGCGAAAGCGAAAGCGTGCTTGGGATGAACGGCTTGGTATTTGGCGCGCTGATCATTGCTTGTGGATTCGCGCTGTATGCCGGGACGCGGAAGTTGCGAACGCGAGTCATGCCGGCTGGAGCGGCTAACACTCCCGGCACGTTGCAGGGTTCTTCTAGCGCAGCCGATTGAGTGTAATCTTCGCAGTCCTTCAAGAGATCGTCACTGCAGCCGAAGCTACCCGATGGCAGACTTCCGGGACCGCTAGTCCCCTTCGCAGTCCAGCGCCCGTACAACCTGTAGCGCGATAGACGCGGTAGAATTGTCGTGTGGAAATTCCCCCTGAGTTCCATCACCTAAAAGTGCTGCTCGTGAACCCACGCAATCCCTTGAACATTGGGGCAGCGGCGCGAGCCATGAGCAATTTTGGCTTTTTGCAGTTGCGCGTGGTGAATCCGTTCGAAGCCGGTTTTCGCGAAGCGCGCTCAGCCGTAGGCGCTTCCTCCGTGCTAACCAGCGCGGAAGAGTTTGCGTCCCTCGATGAGGCGGTGGCGGATTGCACGCTGGTAGTTGGCACGACGGCCGTTGGCGACCGTGAGTTGCACCACCGGGTAAAGGCTCTGCCGGAAGCGGCCAAGATCATCCGCAAGCGCATGACATCCGCCAACGTGGCATTGTTGTTTGGCTCGGAGCGCGTGGGACTTTCGAACGAGGAGCTGAGCCATTGCCATTGGCTACTGCGTATCCCCACGCGCATCGAGCATCGCTCAATGAACCTGGGGCAAGCCGTCGCGGTATGCGTTTACGAATTGGCGCGAGACGCAAAGAAAACCGCACCGCAGGGTCGCGTCACGCGCAAGGCGCTGCCCGCCGCGCAGCTAAAGCCCGCCACCGCCGGAGACATCGAGCGCATCAGCAAGACACTGCTCGAGGCTTTGCACCTCGCCGGGTATCTGAGGCCGCGCTCCGGCAAAACGCCGGATGAAAAAATACGCCGTCTCCTGCGGCGTCACAATCTCACCGCCAACGACGCGGACCTGTGGCTTAGCATGCTCGGGCAGATTCTTTATCGCCTGAAGAACAAAACCTGAGGAATCAGGGCTAAAAAAAAAACGGTCTTAAGCTCTCGCACCCGAAGGCTCCCTTGCGGACTGGCGGGCGACTCCGTTGCGAAGGCAGATGGTTATTGCGCATGTAGGCACACCCCCTTGCCGTCCGAATTGATTGCTACAAATCCAAACCGTAATCTATAGCTGCCTAGTAGTACTAAAACTGGTACTGCTGCGAATGCGACGCTCCTTCTCCAATGATGTGAGAACAAGTCCGGGCAGTTCGCAGAAATGCGCGACACACACGAGCGCAACCGCGGACTTGGATGCGGACAACCGGTCGCCAGAATTAGCGGGAAGCGTAAGGAGACAACACGTTCATGAAAGCAGCCCAAAAGTCCTTCTTTCTGATTCATATCTTAGCGATTCTGGTGCTCGTCGGCGGTTGCAGCGGGCTGCCGGCGGGGATCGCGAGTTCTACTTCGCCGAGCGGAGGACCTTTCACGATCGGCGTCACGGTCACTGGGTTATCGGGGACTGGGCTTGTTTTGCAGGACAATGGCGCGAGTAACCTTGCCATAACCGCATCCGGCTCTTTCACCTTTGGAACGGCCATTGCCAGCCAGGGCACCTACGACGTAACGGTCAAAACGCAACCCAGCAACCCGACGCAGACGTGTACCGTGGCTCCGAACTCTGCCATGGGCACGGCCACGGCCAACGTTAGCGGAATCGCTGTCACATGCGCCACGAATCCTGTCACCGCCACAATCGGTGGCATGGTTTCCGGACTTCTGCCGAATACCAGCGTGATCTTGCAGGACAACGGCGGCGACAGCCTAACAATTGCGGCTAGCGGTGCTTTCACTTTCAAGACCCCCGTCACCGGAAGCGATGTTTACGCCGTTACGGTCGCCACCCAACCGGTCAGCCCCAACCAGATTTGCACGGTCACGGGCGGAAGTGGAGTAGCCTCGGCAAACGTGACCAGTGTTGCAGTGAATTGCGTGCTGAGCTTCTCGATCGGCGGCAACGTCACGGGCCTGGTAGGCTCAGGATTGATTCTGCAAAACAGTGCCACGGGCGAACAGCTTCCGATCAGCGCGGCCAACGGCAATCAGGCTTTCACATTTACGCAACTCGTCAAAACGGGCACGGCCTATACGGTGAGCATCTTCTCAGAGCCCACCGGTCCGACCCAGAATTGCGTGTTCAACCCTACAAGCAGCGCGACCGGTACTGCAAACGGAAATGTTACGAGCGTTACCGTGGTCTGCCCTGCGGTGACCTATAGCGTCGGGGGAACGGTCGTTGGACTCGCCGGGGTTCCACCCAATAACGGCCCGATTACGGACAGCAGCTTCGTCTTGCAGAACAACCTGGGCAATACCCTGATCGCCACAGAAAACGGGCCGTTCACGTTTGCCACGCCCGAGGCCCTGAACGATCAATACGAGATCTCGCAGTTTCAC
>JBEKVU010000516.1:0-3200 GCA_049513775.1 Candidatus Acidiferrum sp. | reverse complement strand
ACGTTGCACCATGAAAGTTCGCCTCTCCGTCCGCGCCCGTCTTTTACGATTGCGTACCGGGCACTAAAAGGATGAGCGGCCAAAGGAAGCAAAATGCGTGCTGCGGTTGCGGTTCGTTCGTTGCTGTTTTCGTTTGTGCTACTCGCTTTGTCCCACGCCTCTTTCGGGCAGATTGGCGTAGGTATTTCCGTCGGTTTCGGCCCACCTGCACTTCCCATTTACGAGCAACCCATCTGTCCGGCGGATGGTTATCTTTGGACGCCCGGCTACTGGGCCTATGACGATGTCGACGGCTACTATTGGGTTCCCGGCACGTGGGTCGAACCACCCGAAGTGGGCTTCCTGTGGACCCCTGGGTATTGGGGATGGGGCGGCAGCGCGTTTATCTTCCATGAAGGCTATTGGGGGCCGCACGTCGGCTTCTACGGCGGCATTAACTACGGCTTTGGCTACGGCGGCGTCGGATTTGAGGGCGGGCGCTGGGACGGCGGGCACTTCGCGTACAACACGTTTGTGAGCCACGTGAACACCACCATCATTCACAATACATACAACACGCGTGTCACGGTGATTGACAATCACGTGAGCTACAACGGCGGCGACGGCGGACTGCAAGCGCGCGAGACCGAGCAGGAGCGCACTTACGCTGGCGAGCGCCACGTCGGCCCGGTAGCGGCGCAAACTTCACACGTTCAAGAAGCCCGCGGCAACCCCGAGCTACGCGCTTCGGCCAACCACGGCAGACCACCCATTGCCGCTACGGCTCGCCCCGGCGATTTCAAGGGCGGTGCGGTCGCCGCTAGGAACGCGGGCGGAGAATACAAGGCTCCCCCCGCAGGTGCCCGTGGCAGCGGCGAAACCGCTCCCCGCCCGGAAAATGGGGCGCGTCCAGGCACCGAGGAGCATCCAGAAGGCGGAGGAGCGGCACGGCCAGCTCCTGGTCATGCGGCGGACATCGAAGCGCACAAGTCCACGCCGCCTAATACCGGCAACGCGGCAACCGACAAGAAATACCAGCAGCAGCAGGATAAATTGGCAGCCAAGCAAAACCAGGAACACCAAAAGCTGCAACAGCAACAGGAAAAAGAACATCAACAGGCCGCGAAGAAAAACTACAACGACCAGCAAAAACAGCAGATGGAACAGCGGCACAGCCAACAGACACAACAACTCGAACAGAAACACACTGCCCAGACGCAACAAATACAGCAACGTCAGGCTCCGGCGCCGCGTCCTGCAAGTGGTGGCGGGAAACCACACTGACGCAACAGATGCGGACAAGTCGTGTTTAGGAAGTGGGCCAGTGGGCGACCGACGTCGGTCGCCCAACTGGCCTGTATTTTTTTCTATCGCGTGGCGATCAGACTTTTTCTGCAAGGAACTTATCGCGTATTACCCGCAACGCCCGCTGCAGGCGTGTCACCTCGTGTTCCAGTGTGGCGGCGCCTTCTTCCATTTGGCGTAAGTCGCGCTGTTTGGCGATCTTTTCCAGTGCCAACGCAGCTTCGAACGCGCGCTGCGGAGAAGCTTGAAACCGCGCCTTTCAAGGCGTGCGCGAATCGCGCGCGATGGGTGACGCCTAAACGCTGATCTGCCGTAAATGATGGTTCATGTACGGATAGCCCCAGTGTAGCCACCGCGACCTGCGCCTTGCTTGCCGGTCGATGGTCGTCCACAAATACGCCGTCCTCCCCGATCATGCTCCCAAAGGTTGCGACATCCCCTGCCTTCAGCGCGTCGAGTCCGGCGCGTTTCTGTGCCACGAGTTGCTCCTGCATGGCATCAGCGGTCTGCGTCCCGCCGACGACGGGCTCAAACCGGCCGACCCATGTAAAGCTGCAAAGGCCGAAGACCACAAGAGTGATTCTTCGCGCATCACTATTCATTGTGGTCCTCCAGAACTAATCGCGCCACTGGGGCGCCCACGCCACCTCCTGGGCGCCCCAGTTGTACCCCCCGAACCAGCCGAAAGGAAACCCTTTTTCGGTCGTGATTTAATGACCGGCTGGAAATTGCACCGCACCCTTGACTTCTTTCGCGGAGAGAAGATATAAGCTATCCAGCCGAACGTACCCTCGAATGAGAATCGCGAACAATCCCCGCCTCGCATCGCTCGCACTGTGCGCCGCGCTATTCGTTTCGGTTGCTTTGCCCCGTGCGGTATTGGCGCAAAACGAGAGCGGCGTCTCGAATGTCATTGGGAATGACAAATACATTGGACCGGGATCGTGTGCTGCCACCAGTTGCCACGGCAGCGTGAAGCCGGTAGCGAACAGCCGCATTCTGCAGGACGAATATTCCACTTGGATCATCAAGGACAAACACAGCCGCGCCTACCAGGTGCTGACCGGCGACGTTGGCGAGCGCATGGCCAAGATTCTGAATCTCGGCAAAGCGGAAGCCGCGCCAAAATGTCTGGCGTGTCACGCACTGGCGCCGCCTCCGGAAATGAAGGGCCGGCCGTTTGAGGTAAGCGACGGCGTCACCTGCGAAAATTGCCATGGTCCGGCGCAGGGCTGGCTCGGGCAACACACGGCCAAGGATTCTCCGGAGAAGCACGCTCAGTCCGTGCGCGAGTTTCACATGGTGGATACGCGCAACGTGATCGTGCGCACGGAGAAATGCCTCGAATGCCATCTCGGCACCGCGAACAAGTTCGTCGATCATGAAATGATTGCCGCCGGGCATCCTGATTTATATTTCGAGTTGGATTCCTTTTCCGCGGTGATGCCGCGGCATTGGAACATTCCGCGGCTGAACGCCAACGGCTCACCCGCCGAAGACGCCTCGTGGGAAGGCGTGCGCGATTGGAGCACCGGGCAAGCGGTGCAGCTGCGCGCCGCCATGGACCGCGTCGCTTGGCGCGCCCGCGGCGAACGCTACGACAAGAAAAATGTCTGGCCGGAGTATGCCGAGCTTTCCTGCTTTGCCTGTCACCATTCGCTTGGTCTGGCCAAGGATAGCTGGCGCCAGGAGCATGGTTATACCGGACGCCGGCCCGGCGATCCGGCGTGGAATGAATCGCGTTACGTAGTGTTCCGCTTGCTGGCCAAACAAGTGGATGCCGCCGGCGCGCAAGATCTCGATCGAAAGCTCGAAGCCGTAGCGACGGAGATGAGCAAGCTCAATCCGGACCGCAACGCAGCGGCATCGGATGCCGCTGCCGCTGCTCCCGTGGCGGGGCGTTTCGCCGACCGCCT
>JBEKVU010000515.1:0-3202 GCA_049513775.1 Candidatus Acidiferrum sp. | reverse complement strand
AGCTAGAATGAAACCCAGCCTCGAAGCGCTGTCTCGTGCCGACAGGAGCACAGGCGCTTTTGTCTTCGCGGCCGTCCCAGCTTCCTCGATGTTATCGTTCACGAAAGCTAGAAGCCAACATGGGCATCCTAGAATTCTTTCAACGACGAAAAATCCGCACAGCATTCGGACCGTATCTCAAACCCGAAGTACTCCGAAAGCTGCTGAGCAGTCCGGAAATCGTGGAGCCCGTGGTTAGGCATTTCCAATTTGTCTTGGCACTCCCCGACGACACCAACTCTCAGCAGGTCTCGGTAATCATCGGCAAGGCGATAAACACCATGTTTGATCATGATGCGACTTTCTTGTCCGGCGCACCTTCCCTCCTCTTCGCTATCCTCGGTGCACCACTCAACCGACATAACTCCGCCGCCGAACGCCGCGCGCTCGTCGACGCGCTACTCCGAGAGAACGGCAACCAAATCAGAATCGCTCACCGAGAATGTGCGGGGCTCGTCGGCAACATTGGCGTTGCTAGGCGGTACCAATACAGCGCCCTAATTCCGGGCTTCTCAGGCATCCTGAAAAAGTTACTAGAGACCAATCCCGGCACCGCGGTCGAGATCCCCTGAGCGCTTAAGAAGTTAACCCGCAGTACCCAAAAGTCTGTAATTGATCGTCGGGAGAAAACCCTAAACCAGTATTAAGGAAATTTTTCGCTGGGTCGCTACCAGCCGCTCTTGGATGCGCGTTTGCCTGCTGGGCTCTATACTACGCCCTTCCGTTAGCGCTCGCGGCATCGATAGCACTGGCGATATGGATTTCTATCTCCGCGTTCGAGCTTGCCAAGGAGACTCGAAAAAGGTCCTACAAACACGACGCCCCGCCTTGGGATAGAGCGTCATGGTTAGGCGCGACCGCAGCTTCCGTCGTAGCGCCACTCCTTTTCTGGTGTCAACCCGTTTCAGCCCCGCAGCGTGCTAGTATCACCCCTAATCAAGGCGAAGCAATCTCGCCTCAGCAGAAGGCTAACAATGGCCACCTTGGAATCCGTCCCAAAGCCCTTGGGCGTAAACGTCCCAAGTTCTTCCGCGCCCGCGCAAATCACCTCAAGCGCCTCGCGGCACTCCGCCCTCGTCCGCGTAACTCACTGGATCTTCACCGTGTGCTTTTTCGCCCTGCTCGTCAGCGGAGTGGAAATCTTGATCTCCCATCCGCGCTTCTATTGGGGCGAAACCGGCAATGTCTTAACCACTCCGCTCTTTAAGCTGCCGATTCCCGCCTCGCGAAACTTGGTACCCACCGGCTACGGATACGTCCTCCCGGATCAAAACGGCTGGAGCCGCTATCTCCACTTTCAAGCCGCCTGGATCGTGGTGTTGACCGGCTTGCTGTACGTTCTCTCCGCGTTTTTCTCCGGTCACTTGCGGAGAAGCATGCTCCCGGGTAAAGCCGATCTCTCGTGGCGGGCATTTTGCGCCGCCATCGGAGACCATTTGCGCTTCAAGCGGCCACGCGCCGCCGAAGCGTGGTCGTACAACATCCTTCAGCGTCTCGCCTATCTGTTCGTAATTTTCATTCTCTTCCCCTTAATCATCTGGACCGGCCTGGCCATGTCTCCGGCATTCGTCTCCGCGATTCCCGCGACTGTCACGTTGCTGGGCGGCCAGCAATCCGCGCGCACCATACACTTCTTTGTCACAATTGCCTTAGTGCTCTTCCTGCTGGTCCACATCGTGATGATTTTTCTCGCCGGATTCGCCAGCCGTATGCGAGCCATGATCACCGGCCGCGTCGGCCCGGTCACAGACACGGAGCGCCCATGATCAAACTTTCTCGCCGCAGATTGATTACCACCGGATTCACGGCCGCCGCCGGCGTAGCGGGCCTCGGCGTGGCCGCGCGCCTCGCGCAAAACTACGGTCTGATCCCGCCCGATAACCGCGGAATCTACGGCCTCGGCGAAACCCTCACGTATGCTTCGCAGCGCCTGCTCACCAGGCACTCCCTGGCGCGCGAATTCCCTCGCAGCCAAATCTCCAAGCCTCCCCTCGCCAACGAAATGGCCCCTCCGAATGCCGCGTTCAAGCGCCTGCAGGCCGGAGGATTCGCCGACTGGCGCCTCGCCGTGAACGGCATGGTCGCGCGCCCGGCGTCGTTTTCCCTTGCCGAGCTTCAGAGCTATCCGTCGCACAGCCAGATCACACAGCTGGCCTGCGAAGAGGGCTGGTCGTACATCGCCGAGTGGATCGGCGTGCCGCTTTCCCATGTTCTCGGAATTGTCGGAGTCCAACCGCAAGCCCGCTATGTGGTCTATTACTCCATCGAGCCGGACTGGTGGGAAAGCATCGACATGGCGGATGCCTTGCACCCGCAGACCTTTCTCGCCTATGGCATGAATGGCGGCGAACTCCCCATAGGCAACGGCGGTCCGCTCCGTCTGCGCCTCCCCCGCCAGCTCGGCTACAAGAGCGTAAAATTCATCACCCAGCTCACCGTCACGGACAGCCTGAAAAGCTTCGGCAAGGGCCTAGGCTCCGCATCCCCAGAAGGCGGCTACGCCTGGTATGCCGGTATCTGACATATATCGTTCGAACGTTAAACAACAAGTTACCTATTTATACAGTGTCCGTACTGCGCTGCCATGCGCAAGGCTTACCCCGCCGAAAGACCGTTCCCGTCCCTCCGCCGTCTCGCGTGGCATAGATTTCAGGCTGTGCGCCTCCGTTCTTCAACCCAACCGCGCGCCCATCCGGACTGTCAAAAACGCCGGAGACCGCAGAACCCCGCAAAATATGTCCTATCGAGTGCAGATGCTACAAATCATCGCCCGGACAAATCCAATAGAATCAAAGCGTTTCACGATTAACACCTCCAAACCCTTTAGAATGAGACTATTTCATAAAGGGTAGGGGTTGGGGTCTCACACTTTTCCCAAAACGATCTTCGCGGCGCGCAAGTCAGCTCGGGTTCATGAATTACTTCTGACGGGACATTTTGCGGCTGATGGTTCTCTAACCGATTCTCTAATCGATCGTCAGGGTCGCCGTTGCGGTCGCCGTAATCGACGACGAAGCCGTGTCCGTGCCGACGATCGTCAAGGTGTACGTGCCTTTGGGCGCCATGCCGCTTGTGCTTGAGCCTGCGGTGGAGGATCCGCCGCCCCCGCCTCCGCAACCAGCCAGAACGACCCCGGCAACAGCCAGCAGGAATACCGCGCTAC
>JBEKVU010000514.1:0-3209 GCA_049513775.1 Candidatus Acidiferrum sp. | reverse complement strand
GTTCCCCATGATTCTACGTTCCAGATCGCGTCGGCGCGCCGACTGTCTACATGCCCGCCAGGGAAACGGAAGCCATCATTCTTAGAACCTTTCCGCTCGGCGAGGCAGACCGGCTGGTGAGTTTCTTCGGGCGCGCGTCGGGTAGGATGCGCGGGGTGGCGGCGGGTGCGCGCAGCGTCAAGAATCGCTACGGGTCGACGCTCAGCGTCATGTCCCATGTGCAGCTTTGGTACGTTGAGAAAGAGACGCGCGAGCTGGTGCGCATCCAGCAATGCGAGCTGCTCGAATCGCTGAATAAGTCGCAAAGCGATTATGCGCTGAGCACCGGGCTGGCGATGGTCAGTGAGATTTCCGAACTGGTCTTGCCAGACCATGAAGTTTCGGAGCCGATGTTCCGGTTGATGCTGCTCACCGCCAGGGAAGTGGAGCGCACGGCGGATTGGACGTTGCCGGTTAGTTATTTTGCGTTCTGGACGGTGCGTCTCGGCGGGTGGCTACCGCGGTTTGATCGTTGCGCAAAGGGTGGCGAGCCGTTCAGAACGGAGCCAGCGTATTACGCGGCGTGGAGCGACGGGCTTTTCTGCGAGCGGGACCGCAGCTCTGGTATGCGGCCGCTAAGTTTCGCCGCGCGTCAACTTGCGGAGCGATTCGCTGGCACGGCCCTTGATCGGCTGACTGATATTGGCGCAGGAAATTCGGCGGCACACGATCTGCGCGAGGCGTGTTTGGACTGGATTGAGCATCACACTGAGAAGAAGCTGGGAACCCGGCGGATGTTGGAGACGACTTGACAGCTAAAGTAAAACTTGAAGCCAAACCTCAAGCAAAAAGCCCACTGAAAGGCCAGACAAAAGGACTCACCTTCCAGGATTTAATTCTTAAGCTTTCGCATTTTTGGGTGAAGCAGGGATGCGTGTTGCAGCAGCCGTACGATGTGGAGGTGGGCGCCGGCACTATGCACCCGGAGACGTTTCTGCGCGTGCTCGGTCCGCAGCCCTATCGCGTGGCGTTCGTGCAGCCGAGCCGTCGGCCCGCCGACGGGCGCTATGGGGAAAACCCCAATCGACTTTATAAGCATTCGCAATTTCAAGTGATCTTGAAACCGTCGCCAGTGGATGTGCAGGAAATGTATCTCGAAAGTTTGCAGGCCATCGGTATCGATTTGAAGATTCACGACGTGCGCTTTGAAGAAGATAATTGGGAATCGCCGACGCTCGGCGCATGGGGAATCGGTTGGCAGGTGTTGCTCGATGGGCTGGAGATTACGCAGTTCACGTATTTTCAGCAGAGCGGCGGGATCGATTTGGATCCCATTTCCGTGGAGCTGACCTACGGGCTGGAGAGGATCTGCTCGTTCCTGCAAGGTGTCGAGAGCGTTTACGATGTGCGTTGGTCCGCCGACAAAACCTACGGCGACATCCGGCTGATGGAAGAGCAGCAGTTTTCTGAGTACAGCTTCGATCGCAGCGATGCGGCGGCGCTGCGGACCGAGTTTGAGTTGCACGAAAAGCAAGCCAAGGAGTTGCTCGAAGGTTACAAGACGGCGGAAGCTCCGGCGAGGTTGCGCTTTCCACTGCTCGCTGCGTATGACCACTGCCTGAAGTGTTCGCATTTGTTTAATTTGATGGACGCTCGCGGGGTAATTTCCACCACCGAACGTGCTGCGCTGATGGCGCGCGTACGCAGCGTGGCGTGCCGCACCGCCGCAAATTATCTGGAACAGATCGGCGGACCGATCGTGCGCCGCGAAGTGGGCGCAGAAGTGCGCGCCGAGGTGCGGGCATGAATGGAGCAGGGAAGGTGGCGGCGGGCAAAGCTCCCGTGGAGAAGCGCGTGGAACTGCTCTTCGAGATCGGCTGCGAAGAAATCCCGGCTGGGATGTTGCCGAAGGCGGAAGAGGAGTTAAAGGCAAACCTGACCAAGCTTCTGACGGCGGAGAACTATGTGGAAGGCGTGACAGTAGAAACCTTCAGCGCGCCGCGGAGGCTGGTGGCCTGGGTGCGCGGGTTGCAGGTCAAGCAGGCCGACGTTACCAGCGAAGTTACGGGACCGCCGAAGTCGGTGGCGTACGACGCTGTCGGCGCGCCGACACGCGCGGCACAGAGTTTCGCCGAGAAACAGGGCCTGCCGCTTAAAGACATTTACACGGTCCAAACGCCCAAGGGCGAATACCTCGCCGCGAAAAATATCAAGCGCGGCAGGACCGCCGAACAAATCCTGAACGAGATTTTGCCGCGAGTGATTCACGATCTCACGTGGCCGCGCTCCATGACGTGGACCGGCCTCGATGGCGCGCGATTCATCCGACCGATTCGCTGGATCGTAGGCGTCCTTGATGGCAAACCTCTGAAATTTTCCTATGGCGGCGTACCGGCTGGAAACAAGACGCGCGGGCACCGCTTTCTTGGCTCCAGCGATATCCCGGTGCGCGATTTCGCGGACTACGAAAAAAGGCTCAAGGCGAATGGTGCCCTTGTCCGCCCGGAGCAGCGTGCCGCCAAGATCGAAGGGCAGCTCGCGGCTCACGCGAAAAAGAGCGGGCTGAAGATTCATGAAGACACGCGCCTGCGGCGCCTGGTCACCTACCTGAACGAATTCCCAAGCGTTATCGAGGGCGATTTTGACCCGGCTTTTCTGGCGCTGCCCGACGAAATTCTGGTCACCGTGATGCGGGATCACCAGAAGTATTTCGCACTGGAAAAGCGCAGCGGGGAACTGGCGCCACATTTCCTAGCGGTCATCAACCTGGCCAAAGATGCCAAAGGCATCGTGCGCGCGGGGCACGAGAGAGTGTTGCGCGCGCGCTTTGCGGACGCGCAATTTTTTTGGCACGCCGACCAGAAATGTCGGCTCGCCGACTATCTGCCCAAACTCAACAAAATCACCTACGAATCCAACCTCGGCAGCTACCTGAATAAAGTCGAGCGCATCCGCAGCATCGCCAAGTGGATCGCCGAGGGTTGGTCCAACCGCGGCATCGCCAAAGCACACGTCCTTGACGCCGACCGCGCCGCGGAACTCTGCAAGTGCGACCTCGCCACCGACATGGTTCGCGAGCTCACCGAACTCCAAGGCATCGTCGGGGGCTTGTACTGTCGTGCGCAAGGCGAGCCCGACGAAGTTGCCGACGCGGTGTACGATCACTACCGCCCGGTCGGTCTCGAAGACGAAATCCCCCGCAACCTCACCGGGTGTGCCGTAGCCATCGC
>JBEKVU010000513.1:0-3243 GCA_049513775.1 Candidatus Acidiferrum sp. | reverse complement strand
TTTGTCCTGATCGTCGGCGACGGTGCGCAGGAGGCGAATCGCATCGTTGGAGTTGCCCGCGGCGTAAGCGGCCCAGGCTTGCACCAGCTGGTGCTCGTTGTTCAGGGCGTTGACGATGTAGGACTGCGGACCTTTGCGCGTGGCTTCGAGCAGTTCGTCGTAATGCTTCAGAGCGTCTTGGGCGGCACCTGCGTCGTGAAGGTGGCCAGCGGCGACGGCGCGTGCCCAGTAGGTGACCAACTGAGCGTCAGGCGGCGCGCTGGTGTTGGGTTTTAGGACTAGCGCTTCGTTCCACTGGCGGCGTTCGAGAGCATACTTGGCGGGCCCTTCCGCCTGGCGCACTAGCAAATAATTCTCAAATTCCGGATCCATTTGCTCGGGGGGAATCGCCGCGATCTGCTCCATGGTCGCCCTGGCGCTGGCGTCGTCTCCAATTTGCATGTACGCGTATTCAAGGAAGTCCATGGAATGCACCTTGTGATGCATCACGTGATGATGTGCCGCCATGCTGTCGGCGACGCGAATGGCCGCGAGGTTGGAGCCAATGTCGTCCTGCCACAGACCCAGGCGCGCGAAGATGTGCGAAGGCATGTGCACTGCGTGAGGAGAAGAGGGTGCGATGCTCGCGTATTTGCGTGCGGCCGGAAGCGCGAGACTGGCCATTGCCGGATTGTCGCAACTGTGGATGATGTAGTGCGCGATGCCCGGATGATTTGGTTGCTGGTCATAGAGCTTGTTGAGGATGGCAACGGCTGCTTTGGCGTTGGTGAGATTGGGATCGCGGTCGGGGCCTGAGGCGAGAAGCGATAGCGCGTAAAAGATGGCGGCTTCGTGGTCGTCGGGCGTGCGCTCGTGGACGCCTTGCATGGCTTTGGCGTAGGCGTCGGCGCGCTGATTGTGATCGAGTTTGTCAGTGTCCGAGTAAAAGACGGAGAGCGCCAGAATGTAGTCGCGTTCGCGGGCCGTCGGCGGCTTAAGGGAGCGAGCATTGGCGAGGAGTTCGGCGCCTCGAGCGAGGTCGGCCTGGCTGGGGCGATTCCAGAGTTGGTGGTAAAGGGTCATCGCCCGTCCCCAGTAAGCCATCGCGCAGCGCGGATCTTTTTTGGTGACGTCCTCGAATTGCGCGTCAGCTACTTCGTACTCGAAGGAATAGAGAAGGGCGACGCCGCGCTCGAATTGGGACTGAACTGCGGGAGCGCAGGAGGTAGGGAACGAGACGGTGCCGAGGTTTTCATCGGCGTCGTGATGGTGCTGCGGCTCCTGAGCGAAAAGCAAACGTGGTGCGAGCGACAAAGCGCTGATGAAAGCGAGCAGAGCGAACCTTGGGATTTTCATGATGACTCCAACGTGAGGCCTGAAAGCGTAGCGATGGCAAGCCAGGGATGTCAATGCACAGCCCTTTGGCGATGGGCAGGCAACGCGGGGTTGACACTTGGCGTCCCAATTTTTAGCATTAACATGGTTGGTAGCTAGTATTATCACTTCGTGCGGCACAGGCTGATTTGTTGCCGCGCTAAAAATCAAATTTTATGATTACCGTACAACAGCTTACGAAAAGGTACGCCCGCAACACGGCTGTCGATCACGTTTCCTTCGAAGTGGAGAAAGGGCAGATCGTCGGCTTCCTTGGTCCTAACGGAGCCGGAAAAACCACCACCATGCGCATGCTGACGTGTTTCATGCCGCCCACCTCAGGCACCGCAACGGTGGCTGGTTTTGACGTGCTGGATAAACCGCTGGAGGTGAAACGGCATATCGGTTATTTGCCGGAGACGCCGCCACTGTACCTCGAGATGCGCACTGGCGAATACCTGGCATTCGTCGGAAAAATAAAGGGCCTGCGTGGCGCGGAACTCGCCAAACGCACTGACTATGTCTTGGAGCGCTGCGTGATCGCTGACGTGAAAGACAAAGTGCTCGGCAAGCTCTCGAAAGGTTATCGCCAACGCGTGGGGCTAGCGCAAGCGATTATCCACAATCCCGACGTGTTGATCCTCGATGAACCAACGGCCGGACTCGATCCCAAACAGATCAATGAAACGCGCGACCTTATAAAGAGCCTCGCCGGCGATCACACCATTATTCTGAGCACGCACATTCTTCCGGAAGTCGAGCAGACCTGCCAGCAAGTGATCATCATTAACAAGGGCAAGCTGGTGGCCACGGACTCCGTCAACAACCTGCAGAATCGCGCCCGCGGGGCGGGCTCCGTTCTCGTGGAAGTTGCTGCGAGAAACGGCACTCTTGATCCCGCGGCGGTCCACCGGCAACTCGAAAAAGTGGCAGGTGTCAGCCGCGTGCTGCTCAAGGAAGCGCGAGAGAATCGTGTGGCCGTGGAAGTGGAGGGCCACAACGATCGCGCGATCCGTGGCGATCTGGCGCGTGCCGTTGTGGAAGCGGGATGGGACTTGAATGAGCTGCGCTCCTCCGCGGTGAGCCTCGAGGAAGTGTTCCTGCAACTCACCGGCGCGGATGCGGCGCAATCCCCTGCGCACGCAGCGGCCGAATCCGCCAGTGTGGCGTCCGGAGTTCAGGAGCACGCATCATGAGAAATGTATGGATCATTTGCCGCAAGGAGTTAAACAGCTATTTTGTCTCACCGGTGGCGTATCTGTTGCTGACGATGTTCGCGGTGATCTTCGGGTATTTCTTTTTCAGCATCGTCTCGGGCTTCCTACGCTACGGCATGGCCATGCAGATGCGCGGGGAATCGGTTCCCATGAACGTGAACGAAGATTTGATCCGTCCTTTGCTGGGCAACGCCGGGGTTGTGGGACTGTTTCTGCTACCGATGTTGACCATGCGTCTTTTCGCCGAAGAGAAACGCACCGGGACCATCGAATTGCTGGTCACTTCGCCCATTCGCGATTTCGAGATCGTACTGGGAAAGTGGCTGGCGTCTATGATCCTGTATGCCGCGATGCTGCTGCTGACGGCTCTGAATCTCATTTGGCTTTTTAGATACGGCAATCCGGATTGGAAGCCGCTCGCCGTAGGTTATCTCGGCCTGCTGCTGCAGGCCGGAGCCTTGCTGGCGATCGGCGCGTTCATCTCCACGCTGACGCGCAATCAGATTGTGGCGGGGGCGGCGACGTTCGGCGTGGCGCTGCTGCTCTGGGTAGCGGGTTGGGCGAGTGGCGGCGGCTACGAAGACGGAACAGCGGCGCAGTTCTTCTCCTACCTGTCGCTGCTAACGCACTACGAGCCCTTTAGCAAAGGCCTGCTCTCACTGAAAGATTCCGT
>JBEKVU010000512.1:0-4981 GCA_049513775.1 Candidatus Acidiferrum sp. | reverse complement strand
CTCGAGTGGCTAGTGGAATCCTATGGCCGCACCAGCGACTCTTTCCGCCTTCCGGATGCCCTAGCGCAACTTGGCGACGCGCTGGTTGCCGCAAAACAGTACGATCGCGCCAAACAAGTCTTAGAGCAGCTCGTCGATCGCGAGCCAGAGAGCGATTCGGCCAAGCGCAAGCTCAACGACGTGCTCCGCAAGATGGGTTTGCTGGCCGGCGAAGAACCCGCCCCGGCTCCCCCGGAAGTTCACGAGCTCGAGCTCCCCAAAGCGCCGGCCCCCAAGGTCCGCCCGGATATGCCGAGCGCGAAGCCCGCCGAAACCGCCAAGGCTAAGACGTACAACGAGCCGGCACTGGACGAAGACACGCAGAAATTCATCGCGCAATCGCTCACCGACGTCGATCTATTCGCGAGCTACGGCCTCACGCAAAAAGCCATCGGCTTGCTCGAAGCGATTTTGCGCCGCGCCCCGCGCCATACGCCAACGCTCGAAAAATTATTGGATTTCGTTCTCGGTGCCGGCGACGATCGCCGCACCGCGGAGCTGGCTTCGCACCTCGAGCAGATCCATCAAGAGCGTGGTGACACGCGCAGCGCCGAGCGCTTTGGCGAATTGCGCCGCCGCTTCCAGCGAGCTGCGGGTCTCACCGACGAAGAATTAACCCCCGCCCCCGCAGCGCAGCCCGTCGTCCCGGAAGTCTCCGCGGACGCCGCCGAACTCGCGCAGGAATTGCCGTTGCCGGAACCGGAAGGTGAGCTAACCTCCGAAATTCCAGTGGCTTTGGAAGCGCCGACCGAGGAATTGGAAGTTCTACCCGAGGCTCCCGCCGCGCCGGAGCGCGCCGAAGAGATCAGCGCCTCGCAACCTCAGGCGGCACGGGAACTGCAGGAAGTTGATTTGTCCGACGAGTGGGCCTCGCTTCTCGACGAGTCCGCCGATTCCGTCACCGCGTCTGCCGATGCTAATACTCACCAGGCCGCTACCGAAGAAATCGAAACCTTCGAACTGCCGGAAAGTGCGCCGGCTGCCGGAGCGGAAACCCACACGGAATTCAGCGTCGCTTCACAGTCCTCCGCGCCAGAGGTCGAAGAGTTTTTCATTGATGAGGAGCCGCAGCCGCATTCAGCTCCCGAACCAGCGAAACCTGTAGAATCACACAGCTCCGTCCTTCCGCTGGAGGTCCCGGAAGAGCCCGAATTTGCGGTCTCCGATTCCCCAACCGCTCAGTCCGAACCTGTCGCCGAACATTTTGCAGGAGTCTCCGGGGAACTTCCGTCAGCCTCGGAGCCCGAGGCGGCAGCGCACGAGGCGCCGCAGGAAGTTTCTGCGGAATCTCCGGCTATCGAAGAAATCGCGCCGGATCACCCGGAGCATGCCGCCCGGGCCGACGCCGATTCGCTGGAAGCTCATTTGGCGGAACTGCATCTGCCGCACGACGTGGTGGGAGAAACGTCCGTGCACCAGAAAGCCGAGCAGCTCGCGGAGCAGCCTCTTGAGCTCGAACTCGATCAGGATTACGAACTCGTTCTCGACCACGAACAACTTGTCCCGGCCTACGACCAGAAGCCTCCGGATGTTCCACTGGCGGTTGCGCCGGAGGAAGAGTATCGAGACGCTCCACAAGAATCGGCGCCTCCCGAGCCTGTTTCTGCTGCGGCCGAGAATTTCACGGCCGACCAATTTCTTGCGGACCTGGCGTCGGAAATGGGCGAGTTGGGTATTGGCGCATTCGGTCCCGAGTCTTCCCTCCCGGTCGAGAGCGCCACGCACTCTGCGGACGCTTCCCGCTCTGAAAGCACCGCGGCTGACGGCCACCCAGCGCCGCTCAAGGAAGTGTTTGACGACTTCCGCGCCGAACTCGGCGAAATGAGTTCGGACGACGAAGATCTCGAGACGCACTACAATCTCGGCGTCGCTTTCCGCGAAATGGGCTTGCTCGAAGAAGCCATCAGCGAATTTCAGAAGGTGGCGCAAGCCTGCGATCGCGGCCGTCCGTTCCGTTATGCCATGCAGTGCTGCACGCTGCTCGGCCTGGCATTCATTGAAAAGGGCCAACCTGGAATGGCCGCCATCTGGTATGAACGCGCGTTGCAGACTCCCGGCCTGGGACCAGACAACGACCTGGCCTTACGGTATGATTTAGGTCTGGCGCAGGAATCAGCTGGCAATCACGAAGCCGCACTCAAGAGTTTCGCCCACGTGTACGCGATGAATATTGATTATCGCGACGTGGCTGAGCGTATCGCTGCTCTGCAGAAACCCAGCCGCTGAATCCCGCCTGCGTTATCTCGAAGTTGCTCTTCGGCTCAGGCGACTTTATCCGTCCGTCGCCCGATCAGGCAGGTTCCACTTTTCTATGAATCGTGTTCTTCGCGCATTGCTGGTCGTGCTCTGTTTTGAAATGGGTGCGCTGCTGCTGTATCTTCCGTGGTCCGTATATTGGGACCAGAACTATTTCCTCGGTCATTTCCCCTCACTGATCCCCGTGCTGCTGCATCCCTCGTTCCGTGGAGCGGTCAGCGGCCTGGGAGTTTTGGATATTCTTTTGGCCTTTAATCTCATCACCGATCGCAGGCCGTTGCCCAGTGCCACGCCATAGCGCAAGGCCTCCGATTCTCTGTTACGTTACGGATCGCGCTGGTCTCGGCGCCCGCGATGTGCAGGAAATTCCTCGCGAACTACGCGAGATTGTCTTGCCGCATGATCCGTTAGCGCCCCTTCTGGTATCCGTCGCCGCAGCCGTCGCCGCAGGAGTGCACTGGATTCAATTGCGCGAAAAAGATCTTCCCGCGAAAGAAATCGCGCGCCTCACGCGCGCCGCGCTCTCCTGTTGCGATGTCGTCTTCCGTTGCAACGTCGCGGGAACCGGTACTGTAAATTCAACGCCTTGCCGGCCGCGCATTTTTGTGAATGACCGCCTCGATGTGGCCATTGCCGAGCGCGCCGGCGGAGTCCATCTGGGAGAAAAGTCCTTGCCCGTCACGCAGGCCCGGCGACTTCTAGAAGACCTCCCGGATGAAAATCGTCCCGCGGACTTCCTCGTCGGTGCTTCTTGCCATTCGCTCCGCTCCGCGCGGGCTGCCGCGGGCGCCGGCGCGGACTATATTTTCTTTGGTCCGGTTTTCCCAACCCCATCGAAGCTCATGTACGGTGCTGCGCAAGGGCTGCAGCTACTGGCCGAAATCTGCAGCGCCGTGAGCGTTCCAGTTCTCGGCGTCGCGGCCATTCGCCTCTTCCAACAGGCAGAAGACTCGTCGAGCGTCGCCGAACTGCTCGGTTCGCTCAATCGCGGTTGAAGATTCTTAAGCTTGCCGCGTTCTCACCGCGACGGCGTCCGACCTTACGATTCCTTTGTGTTCCCGCTTTTTCTGATACATCTGCCGGTCCGCGACGGATAACAGCTCCTTTGCATTGTGCCCGTCTTCGGGAAACAGTCCGATGCCGATGCTCACACTGATTTTCGGCTCTTCGGCGTCGCTTTGCAGGCGGGCCTCAATGCGGCGGATCACCTGCTGGGCCATGCCCAGATCCGAGTCGATTAGCAGCACGCCAAACTCATCGCCACCGTAGCGCGCGGCGACGTCCGTCCCGCGGGACTGCTCTTTTAAGACCGCCGCCAGACGCTTCAAGGCTCGATTTCCCGCCAGGTGCCCACAACGGTCGTTGATGGTTTTCAAGTCGTTCACGTCCAGGAGCAGCACGGTGAATTGACGCAAATTTCGTTCGGTGCGCCGCACTTCCTGGTCGAGGCTGTCCATAAATTCCCGGTAATTCGCCAAACCCGTCAGCGCATCGTGCGTGGCCTGGTAGCGCAGCTCCTCTTCGTTTTTCTTGCGATCTGTGATGTCCAGCCGCAAACCGATGCACCCGATGATTTCGCCTGCCACCGAACGCAGCGGTGCGATGCGCACTTCGTACGAGCGATCCTTTTTGACGTATTCAAAGAGCGATGGCACGCCCTGCAGCGCTTCGTAATGTTGCGTCACGGGCGGTGCGTGGCGATCCACGCACCCCAGAAATTCGCAAATGCTGTGTCCGGTCAGCGCTCCAGGGCGGACGCGAGACCATGGCTGTCCGGCGCCCCAATTGGACGTGATGCGCAACTCGCGATCCGTGGTCCACAGCAGCGCCGGCATCTGCTCCGCCACCAGCCGCAATTGCGCGTCCGCGGGCACGTCGCTTCCCGCCCACTCGAGCGCCTCGGCCTTTTCAAGGACTCCGATCATTCTTCCTTGTTCATCGCGTATGGCCGTACGTTTCGCCATCACGCGGACGCGCATGCCGCTTTTGGTGAGACGCTCGGTGCTGTCCCAGTGCATCAGCTCGCCGTGTTGCGTTTTGTTGATCAGCGCTTCAAGGCCCGGCGTCTCGTAAAGCGGCACGAGCCGTCGTAGCGGTTCGCCCACCATCTCCGCTGCGCTGTAGCCGTAAAGTATCTCGGCGCCCTGGCTCCAGCTCTCGATGGTTCCATCGAGATTCATGGCTAAGACCGCGTGCTCGTTCAATTCCAGAATGGCAGCCAGCAACTGCTCGGAGCGCAGTGGGTTGGGCATCAGATCCTGAGGCGTTCGCTGAACGGAGAGGGCGTTCGCAGCTATGGTGCTTGGTGACCGCGGCCGAGAGGAGGGAGCCGGCGGATGAAAAGGGTGGCCGCGAAAAATTTCGCAACCTGCCTGTCAGGCAGTCTAACATCGCGCCGCAAGTGAACAAGACGCCCTACGCGAGATTGTAGGCAAGCAGTCACCGTTCGGAGGTACAGGTTTGGCGCGCGGGAAAGTCCAAATCCGTACCTGTCAGCAGCGGTGCCACATTTTTGGTAGGTCGGCTATGCGCTAAGCCATCTGCCAAACGGCTTCAGCGATTCGGTGTGGTCGCACACCACGCGCAAAACCGCCGTCAGCGGAATCGCCAGCAGCAGGCCCATGCCGCCCCACAGCCAGCCCCAGAACAGCAGCGCGATGGTGATGGCCACGGCGTTCAGTTGCAC
>JBEKVU010000511.1:0-3252 GCA_049513775.1 Candidatus Acidiferrum sp. | reverse complement strand
GGATCGCGGGTTTGCTTCGACGGCGGACCGCAGCGTGGGGTTGCTGGCAGGAGAGTGCGTGGGCGGCGGAACCGTGGTGAATTATTGCACGTCGTTTCGGACGCCGGACAAGGTGCGGAGTGAGTGGGCGGCCGCCGGGGTGCCGTGGTTTGCGGGCGAGGAATATACGAGAAGCCTCGATGCGGTGTGTGGGCGGCTGCATGTGAATCTCGAGCACAATCGCGTCTCGGCGCGCGAAGCGGTGCTCGAGCGCGGGCTGCGCTCGCTCGGCTGGCATGTGGACGCCATGCCGCGCAACGTGATTGGGTGCGATCAGGGAAAAGTGTGCGGGTATTGCGGACTGGGTTGCGCGATTGGCGCGAAGCAATCGACGGCGAAGACCTGGCTGGTGGACGCGCAGAATTGCGGGGCGCGGATTTTTGCGGAGACGCGAGCGATGCGGGTGCGCGTCGAGCGTGGCGCGGCGACGGGCGTCGAGGCAATTACAAAAGGCCAGCATCGCGTAACGGTGCGCTCTAAAACCGTGGTGGTGGCTTGCGGAGCGATTCACACCCCGGCGCTGTTGTTGCGCTCCGGGCTGCGCAATACGCATATCGGCAGGCATTTGCATTTGCATCCGGTTTCGAATGTGTGCGGCGTGTTTGAGGAAGAGATTCGTCCGTGGGAAGGGACGATGCAGGCGATTTATTCGGACGAACACTGCCGGCTTACGGGAAATTATGGCGTGAAATATGAAACTACTTCGCTGCAACCGGTGATCGCGGCGGCGGTGTTGCCATGGCGCGAACCGCGACAGTATCGAGCGCTGTTGGAAAGACTGGCGCACACCTCCGGCATCGGAGTGCTGCTGCGGGATCGCGATGGCGGCCGCGTGACCGTGGACCGCACCGGATGGCCGATGACACGCTATGCGCTTTCAAAATTTGATCGCGCTCATCTGCGCCAAGGCTTCATGGGCGCGGCGCGGATTTTGGAAGCGGCAGGGGCGCGGCTGATTTATTCGCCGCACGCGAAGTACTGTTCCTATGCGCCGGGGCGGCGCGGTTCGTTGGCTTCTTTTGTGCAGGACATGGATGCGGCCGGCTGGCGCTCGGGACAAGTCGCGCTGTTTTCGTTTCACATCATGGGCTCGGCACGGATGGGAAGTTCCGCGCGAGACTCGGCGACGAACCCTGAGGGGGAAAGTTGGGAGGTGCGGAATCTGTACGTCATGGATGGTGCGTCGTTTCCATCCGCCTCCGGGGTGAACCCAATGATCTCGATCGAGGCCATCGCACACCGCAATGCTGGGGTGTTGGCTAGGCGCTGACCGCAGGCGACGGGCGCCGGCTCGTGATGGGGCAAGAACCCGCAGGGCTCAAAAGCAGTCGCCCCGCGCTACCAGGCCGTGTACGGATCGACAATCTTTCCCAAATCGGGCCATTACTGTAATAAAATGCGATATCTCAGTAGGATACGTTGCCACTCCGGCGAACTGAGCGCAGGCATTGCCTAATCGTCCTAGGCGCTGTCAGGTGCCCGGGCGCAAAATCACTCCGTTGCCCCAGCGGGCGTGCCATCATGCCATAGGAACTACGAGGAAATTGTCTCTGGAAAAGCGTGCAAAATCCGCGCCGGTGGAATTGGCGACGAATCGCGGCTTCAGTCTGGTCGAACTGGTGGTGTCGGTGGCAGTGCTGCTCGTGTTAGCTGCGCTCGCCATGCCCGTGTTGACGCGAGCGTTTGCGGCGTATCAGTTGAATGATGCCGCGACGCGGCTGGCGGGAATTCTTAAATTTACGCGCTACGAGGCGATTCGGCTGAATAAGCTGGTCGATTGCGAGTTCCAACAGTCCGGCGCGAACTGGGTGGTGTATGCGGACGTCAATCGCAACCACCAGCTTGATCCCGGGGAGACCGAGGACGCGATCACGGGGCAGAACACGTTGCTTCCGGCGGGAGGGGGAATTCCCGGTCCTGGGCCGATTGCGACTGCGCTCGGAAGCTCCGGGATGACGCTGACCAGTATTTCGGGGACAAACGCGGTGATCACGTTTGATGCAAGAGGGTCGGTGACCAGTGGGAATTCCAACGTGGTGTACATCTGGTATTTGGGTAACGCGGTGGGTTCGGACGCAGGGTATCGTGCAATCGTGCTGTTGCCGTCAGGGATGGTACATGTATGGACGGCGCCCGGTGGCGGGGTTTGGCAGCAGGTAAGTTAAGTCGTAGCGAACGCACATGACGAAAGTGTCGCCAAGCAAAAAGCGCCGTCAAGCAGGCTTAAGTCTGCTCGAGATGATGATGGCCACGGTGGTTCTGATCATCGGGCTGGTGGGGGTGGCGCAGCTGGTACCGGCATCGATGCAGCTGAACAGCGGGAATCGCACGAACTCCTCGTCGCTGGTGCTCGCGCAGCGGGAGCTCGATCAGATCATCGCGCAGCCGTTAAACCCCGCGATAACCCCGGCGAGCTTCACGGATGCGCAAGGCTATTTCTGCTATCTCGGCGATCCCGCGCAGCCGAACGCGCTGGTGGGCAGCCCGATTATTGTAGCCAATAACCGGCCGGTGATTGATTTTTCGCAAAACCTAGTGGCGGGCTACAGTTACGCCACGCCTTACACCGATCCTAACGATCCCACGGGGGCGCAATGGGACGTGCGCTGGGCGGTCGTTACCACCACATACAACGGGGCGGCCACGAGCAAACGATTCATCGTGGGAGTGCGGCAAGTGGGGGGCACAGGCTTCGTTTTGCCGGTGACGCTGGACACGGTGGTTAACCGATGACCGGCGCGAAGACCAGAGCCTGTACGCGGCGCGGCTTCACGCTCCTGGAGATGATGGTCTCCATGGGGATTTTCATGCTGATCTGCGGGTCGGCATTTACGCTGCTTGGCGTTTCGCAAAAACGCTATCAGTCCGAGTCGCAGGTGCTCAATTCTTTCCAAGAGGCGCGGCTGGGGCTGGACCAGATGGTCCGCGACATTGCCGACTCTGGATATCCGCCTCCCAATCAGTTTGAGTTCCCGCCCGGCACACCCGGCGGTCCGACGTACTCGCAGTACGCCGATACACCGATAGCCTGGAGCCCAAACTATGCGAATAGTCCGCAAGGGACTTGCTCGGTGGGCGTTGGCTGCAGCACACCGGGTCCCTGGGGACTGTTTCTTGAGGTCAGTTCAATACCGGTGGCTTCGCCGAGCCAGGTGAATTTTATTCGCTACAAGATCATGGACGGCACGACGACTTTGGGTCGTGGGGTGTTCC
>JBEKVU010000510.1:0-3274 GCA_049513775.1 Candidatus Acidiferrum sp. | reverse complement strand
CTCCGCGAAAATTCCAAAGTCCGCGGATCACTGCACAGCACACGAGTCCTGCAACCACATTTCCACCTCGTCTTCTTTCGTAACGGGAAACCGAAAACTAAATCCGTGGTCCGTGGCAACCGGATCCGACTGATCTTCGCAATGACCGCATACGTGGGGCGAGGCATGATACGTGACACCTGAGGGCCACGGTATCACCTTTGCGCGTTCAGAAGGGGAATATCGCTGTCGATTCGACTGGAATGCTGGGTGCGAGAACAAACTCGAAATAGGGCCTGTCGATAGGTTTTTCGTGAAGTTGAATTCGCGTGCCGCATCCTTGCGTTTTTCAAGGGTGCGGCTTTTGACTTTGGCGTTCCAGGTGCGCGCCCGCACCTCAGGTTGTAAGGGTGAGTCTTCGCTTTTTCCAGACCGCAAAGCCCACCGCAGAGTTCGCCGACGTAAAAGGTGAGGCTGGACGGAATGGACTTTGACACTCTAACGGCATCCCCAGTGAGGTAAGGGACGGTCATTCATGCACGTTAAATGTCATTAGAATCAACCGCGCGAAGGCTCCCCACACGATCACCACGCAATCACCCGTCATCTATTGACGCTCCCCCCCCAATCCTGATAAACCCGGTTACCGAACAAGCGTCCCACAAACGACGATTGCGGAGGTACTTTGTGAGCGTTACAACGCGAGTGCGTTATCTGCGCATAGCTTTGATTCTGGTTGGTCTAATTTTTATTGTCGGAGTCTACCCACTCATGATGGCTTGGTGGCCGTCCGGCTGGCGTTGGCAGCCAAATCAACCTCAGTATGAACAGATGATCCTCGGCGTCTATGCCACTCTTGGCGTCTTCCTGCTCATTGCTTCTCGAAATCCGCTGCAGCACCGCAGCCTGATCTGGTTTACCGTCTGGTCGAGCCTCGTTCACGCGGGCATTATGGCGGTGCAGGCAATCAACGCTCCCGCCGAACATGCTCATCTCTTGGGAGACGTGCCCGCACTACTGATCGTGGCGCTTCTGCTCGCCGCTTTGACGCCCCGCGGTGTCGTCGCAGGAACTGCCTGACACCACGCTGCGCTCATCTCTTTTTCGTGGCGTGCCCATGCGGGTGGACGGGCGGGCGACAGATTTTTCTCGAAGTTGATTCCGGGTGCCGGTCGATAAGAACGAAGGCGTTGTCACAAGAGACGCCTTGTCGCCGCAATGCCTTCCAGCACCGCTTGGATCTCAAGAGAGGCGCTCGACCTTAAGCTCAGAAACTCTCACGGTGAATCAGCCTAAGACGGTTTCGCCACGTCTGTCTCGGGTAAGACAGCCTCTCACCTTCCCGCAACATCTCAGGCACGATCCAACCGTCGAGCGTCCTATTTTAAACTTCGGATGCCTATTATTCAAATAGTTACTAAAGGCCCCGTGTAACTCCCGAAGGCCCGAAGAACCGCGCGCCCTAACCCTGTCCGCCGCCGAGCTCGCGCACAATATTCCCTACAAAGCCCTTGGCATCGCCAAACAGCATCAACGTCTTTTCAAGGTAATACAGCGGATTATCAATCCCTGCAAATCCCGGGCTCATCCCGCGCTTGATCACCATCACCGTACGCGACTTATCTACGTCCAGAATCGGCATGCCAAAAATCGGGCTAGAGGCATCCGTCCGCGCCGCGGGGTTCGTCACGTCATTCGCGCCAATGATTAGCGTCACATCCGTCTGCGGGAAGTCTCCATTGATCTCGTCCATATCAAGCAGCCGGTCGTAAGGAATATCCGCTTCCGCCAGCAACACGTTCATGTGCCCAGGCATGCGCCCAGCGACAGGATGAATCGCAAACTTCACATCCACGCCGCGCTTCGATAGCGCATCGAAAAGTTCGCGCACCTTGTGCTGCGCCTGCGCCACGGCCATTCCATAGCCCGGCACGATCACCACCTTGTTGGCCGCCGAAAGAATCGCCGCCGCCTCTTCCGCCGTCGCGCTGCGCACCTGCTTTGCTTCTTCAGCCCCGCCCGCCGCGGCCGCCACCTGCCCAAATGCCCCAAAAATCACATTCGTAAACGAGCGATTCATCGCCTTGGACATGATCACCGACAAAATGAATCCCGACGATCCATCCAACGCTCCGGCAATAATCAGCAGCTTGCTGTTGAGCACGAATCCCATCGCCGCCGCGGAAAGTCCTGCGTACGCGTTCAGCAGCGAAATGACGGTCGGCATATCCGCCCCGCCAATTGGAATTACCATGGATATTCCAAACAACAGCGGAATCCCCACGATAAACGGAAACGCGAGCTTGGCTTCCGGATGAAAAACCAAATAAATCGCCAGCCCGATCGCCACGGCCAGCAAAGAGAGATTCACAAAATTCTGCCCGCGATACGTCATCGGACGCTGCGGCAAAATCTCCTGCAATTTCCCTGCCGCCATCAAGCTGCCCGTAAACGTCAGCGATCCGAGAATCACTTCCATGCCCAGCACCGCCATCATCAAAGGCGGTACCTCCGGCGCGCGCAAGTAATACTCCGCGGTTCCGACCAGCGTCACGCACAGCGCGCCGAATGCATGGCTCACCGCGGTTCGCTGCGGCACCGCGGTCATCGCCACGCGCCCCAACGGCACGCCGATGATTGACCCCAGCACCAGCGCAATCGCAATCCACTTGTAATCGATAATTCCGTGATGCAGCAGCGTTCCGCCGATCGCCAGCAGCATACCCACTTCGCCGGCCAGCACGCCGTGCCGCGCGGTTCTGGGCGAACTCATCCAGCGCAGCGACAATATAAACAGCGCGCTGGCTATCAGATAAATCACTTCAATCACAATTTGCGGAACCGCGAAGGATTCGCTCATCGCGCGCGACCGGCCCTCAAGACTTCCCGCCCTTGCCAGGTTTGCTGCTGGCCTTAAACATCTTGAGCATGCGATCCGTAATCAAAAATCCGCCCACAATGTTGCTCGTGGCCGCCACCACCGCAATCGTCCCAAGTATCGCCGCCATGTTGGACTTATGCTCGCCAGCCAAAACAATCGCTCCCACCACGGCAATCGCATCCAGCGCATTCGTTAGCGACATCAGCGGCGTGTGCAGCAGGGGCGAGACGTGCTTGATCACCTCAAACCCGATAAATCCCGCCAGCATAAAAATAAACAAATTGTCGAGCAAGTCTCCCGACATCCTAACCTCCCATCAATCCCTCGGTAGCCTGTTTGCTCTGCGCCCACTGCGAACTCTGCGTTAACAAACACCCGCAACCACGCCCTAACCCAAACCCGCCAACCCAAAAA
>JBEKVU010000509.1:0-3277 GCA_049513775.1 Candidatus Acidiferrum sp. | reverse complement strand
CGGGCGGCGACAAAGGCAAAGTGACGTGGCTGGCTTCTTGCGGATTAGAGTTTCCTGATGTGCCGGGGAAGATTATTGAGGTTACTCCTGGCACGGACCTGACGGAACTTAAGGTGGCGTTCGTTACCACGGAGGCGGAGTTTGACGCCGCGACCACGCCGAACATGGACGTGAAAATCGTGGGGCAACCGGATGCGGCGCGCGTCGAAAAAGACAACTCGGTACGCTTTACCGCTACCCTGACTTCCTACGATCCCGATCCGGCGTTCCTGCTGCACTGGGAAAAAGGCAAAGTGAACGAGGAGGATATTCCGAAGGAAAAGGGCAAAAAGCCGGTGCGAAAGACACCTGCGAAAAAGCCCAGCTGAGGTGCTGATGGAAGGTAGACTTAAAACGGCTCCCCGGTTCGGGAGCCGTTTGTTTTTTGTGGCGGCTGCATTTCGTACTCTGGGGTGTCGCGCTGGAGCCGTCTAGCTTAGCTAAGCTAGCGAGCGCGTCTTCTTCGGTGGCCGTTGTGATCCAGCTTGTACTCCTCGATTTTGCGGCTTAACGTGTTGCGGTGGATGCCGAGCTGTTCGGCGGCGCGGGATTGATTGCCGTGAGCGCCGTCGAGAACCTTTTTGATGAAGCGTTTTTCAAATTCGCCGACGGCTTCGTCGAACAGAATGCCGTCTTCCACCATCTGCATTACCAAGCCTTCTAATTGATCCTTCACGTTGCCACGCTCCACGAATTTTGAAGTAAAACGAGGGGACCGGATCTAATCGAGTTCGCGTCCCGCGAGGATGCGAAAAGCCTCGCGGTATTTGGCGCGCGTTGCTGCCACTACGTCCGGAGGTAATTCAGGGCCAGGCGGGGTTTTGCGCCACTGAATGCGTTCCAGATAATCCCGTACAAATTGTTTATCGAAGGAGAGCTGCGGTCCGCCCGGTTTGTAGAGCGCGGCGGGCCAGAAGCGCGAGGAATCGGGGGTGAGCGCTTCGTCGATCCACATCAGTTCGTCGCGCAGCATGCCGAACTCGAACTTGGTGTCGGCGAGGATTACGCCGCGCGGCGCGGCGTAGGCGGCAGCTCTTTTGTAGATTTCGATGCTGACACTGCGCACACGCTCGGCTAAATCTTTGCCGAGCAAGGACGCGGCCTGCTCGAAGGAGATATTTTCATCGTGGCCCGATGTGGCTTTCGAGGCGGGCGTAAAGATTGGCGCGGGTAAGCGATCGGACTCGCGGAGTCCGGAGGGCAGCGCGATGCCGCAGATCGTTCCCGTGGCTTGGTACTCTTTCCAGCCGGAGCCGGAGAGGTAGCCGCGCACGACGCACTCGATGGGAAGAGGTTGCGTTTTGCGCACGACCATGGAACGGCCGGCCAGTTCGTCACCGTGTTTATCAAAGGGCGGGGGAAAATTCGTGGAGCTGATCACGTGATTGGGGATGACTTCGTCCAAGAGCGAAAACCAGAAAAGAGAAAGTTGTGTGAGGACGCGGCCTTTGTCCGGGATGGGCGTTGGGAGGATGACGTCGAACGCCGACAGGCGATCGGTGGCGACGATGAGCAACTGCTCGCCGAGATCGTAAATGTCGCGCACCTTTCCCCGTGCGACGGGCGTGATGCCTGCGAACTTTGTTTCGCGCATGCTGCGTATGGAAGGACTAACCGCCACGAATGAAGTTCCCCCGAACGATTTCGCTATGTTAGCGCACGGGGAAGCGAAGTCCAACCGCGCAGCGGTGGAAATCGGTGGAAGAAAATGTTTAGCGGAAACAAAGAATGCGAATGTGAAGATTCGCCACTACAGGGATTCGCTACGCGGCTGATGCTGCGCGACTCTGCTTCGGGCTGGCGCTTTCTTCGCCTTCCCAGCGCACGCTGACAATTTTCGAGACGCCCGGCTCTTGCATGGTGACGCCGTAAAGGACGCTGCCGATTTCCATGGTCCGGCGGTTGTGCGTGACCACGATGAACTGTGTCTGGCTGCTCATCTCGGTGATCAGGCGCGTGAAGCGGCCGACGTTGGCTTCATCCAGTGGCGCGTCGACTTCATCCAGGATGCAGAAAGGGCTCGGCTGGTAGCGGAAAATCGCGATCAGCAAGGCTAGTGCGGTCATGGCTTTTTCGCCGCCGCTCAACAGCAAAACGTTTTGCAGGCGCTTGCCTGGAGGCGAAGCGACTACGTCGATACCGGCGTCGCCCGAGCTGTCCGGCTCGGTGAGGCGCATTTCCGCCATGCCGCCGCCGAAGATGGTGTGGAAGGCCGCGGAAAAATTCGCGTTGATGGCGTTGAATGCCTGCTCGAATTTATCTTTAGAGATTAAATCCAGCTCGGCGATGGCTTGCTGCGTGTCGGTGATGGACTGAATCAGATCCTGACGCTCGCGGTTCATGAACTCGAAGCGCTGCTCGCATTCATTGAACTCTTCGAGAGCCATCATGTTGACCGCGCCCATGGCTTCGATGCGCTGCTTCATTTCGCGGTAGTTGGCTTCCGCGACGGCGAGCTCCTCGCCAGACATGAACGCCGATTCCGTGGCGATCAAGTCTTCGGGCTGGGCGTTGACCTCGGCCATGCACGTCTCGCGCAGGTGCGCGCGGTCGGAATCGTTTTTGGCGCGCGCGATTTCCGCTTGGCCGCGCAGTTCGCGAACTTCTTGCAGCGTTTGGCGGGCCATGCGCAGGTGATCGTCCATGCGCGCCACGCTGGTGCGCGCGGCATCCCATTCCTGTTCGAGGTCGCGCTGGCGGATTTCGAGGCGCAGTTTTTCGCCGCGCAAGCCTTCAAGTTGCAGTTGCAACTCTTCGTTTTGCTTCCGCAGCGCGGTGGTTTCGTCGCTGATGGAGAGTTCCTGTTGGCGCAAGGCGGCTTCGCGGCGTTCGAGTTCGGTACGTTCTTGTGTTAAGCGCCCGGCAAGCGATTCCGCCGAAGAGAGACGCTCGTGCATGGCCGCCAAGTCGGCGCGTCCCGCGGCGAGTTCGTCCTGCTCGCACTGAATGGAGCTGCGCAGCTCGGTCAATGCTTCGGTCAAGCGTGCGGTCTCGGCTTCGGCTTCCGCGCGTGTGGTTGCGGCGTTCACGTGCTGATGCTGCGCGCGTTCGGCGCGTACGCGGGCGTTCTCGACATCCTGGCGGATGCGCATCAGATCGCTCTGGCACACGGTGAGGTCTAGGCCCAGCCGCGCGAGTTCGCTCTGCATCTGGTCGTGGCGCATTTTTGCGGAGATAGCTTTGCGTTCCACCTCCCGTTGCTCGGCGTGAACTCTTTCGAGGTCTTGCTCGGTCTCGG
>JBEKVU010000508.1:0-3286 GCA_049513775.1 Candidatus Acidiferrum sp. | reverse complement strand
TCGCCCAATCCACGCTTGTTGCTGGCCGGTTTTAGTTTCGGTTCGTGGGTTGGTCTGCGCGCAGGCTGCGCGGACGTTCGCGTGGCGCGGCTGATCGGGCTGGGCATTCCCGTGAACAGCAGCGATTTTTCGTTTTTGACGGATTGCCCAAAGCCCAAGCTTTTCGTGCACGGCGAAAACGACGAGCACGGTGGGATCGCGAAAGTGCGCGAAGTGGTTCTCGGTTTGCCCGGAGACAAAACGCTGGTGGTTGTTCCGAACGCCGACCATTTTTTCACCGGCAAGCTCGAGCAACTCGACCGCGCCATCACCGATTGGCTTACGCCTCTTATGCCGGCAGAGCGTTTATAGGAGAATATTTGCAGCGGCCGGGCTGTAGTCCCGGCGCTTTTGGATTTACGCGGAACAAAGAGAAACGGAAAACATCCAGGCCGGGACTAAAGCCCGGCCAATACAAGATCTACGCGGAGTTGCCGCGCGAAAAGAGATTGGTGAACTGTTCTTCGGTGGCTGGGGGGATGGTCAGCAGCTTGGCGTTGGCGGCTACGTGGGCCAGTTTCGACATGCCTACCAGCGCCGTAGTGATTCCAGGGCTGGAGCGCACGAATTGCAGCGCGCGTTCGGCGTCGTTGCCAAGCCCGAGCGCTTCGGCCACGAACGGCGGCAAATTCTTCGCCACCTGCCCCTGCAGCAGCGCCGCGCTGGCGATCAATGAAATGTCCAGGTCGCTGGCCGCTTCCATCACCGTGCGTTTGGTTTTGTTGATGAGCTGATTGCCGAGCGTGAGCGCCTCGGTCATTCCTAAATTGAAGGGCAACTGCACGAAGCGGAAATGGTGGCGGCCGCCAGCAATTTCCTGCGCGATTTGCGCGATTTCCGCGAGCTGCAGGCCGTCCGGCGCACCCGCTTCCTGGCGGAAGCCATTCCACGTGGCCATGCCGTAGTAGGAGAGTTCGCCGGCGTCGACCGCAGATTCCAGAAATTCAAACGCGGCGCGCACACGTTCGAGAAAGACTTCCTTGGAGACTTCAGAGAGCTGGGTCTCCGGATTGTGCAGGTAATAGATATCGATACAGCTGACGCCGAGATTCTTTAAGCTGCGGCCGATCTGATTCCTCAGAAATTGTGGCGTCATGCAATGGCCGCCGCCGACAAGGTCCTTTGCGGAGAAAATTCCGGGCTGAATATATTCGCGAAAGAAATAATCGTTGGCGTCCGGCGGCATAGCGCCGTCGGGCGTCAGAAAACCACCTTTCGTGCAGACGACGACCTCTTCGCGCCCGTATCCTTCGGCGGCCAATTGTTTCAGTGCCGCGCCGATGCTGCGTTCACTGCGCTGGAACCGGTAATTGATAGCGGCATCGAACGTGTTGATTCCGCTCCGCGCGGCGAGCACCGCCGCCGCAGTGTAGTTTTCGTCGGTCTTGACGTCGGGTTGGCCGAGATACGTGCCCATGCCGAGCGACGACAGGAGCAATCGGTGGGAATCACGAAAATGTCCCTTGGCGGCTCCAGGAAATTTTGCCGCGTAGCGGGTGGTGCCTTCCTTGGTTGCGCCGTGCAGGTCGGTTCCGCTCATGTCACTCCTTCGCCGGATGTTTTGTCGAAAAGATTGCGTTGCGAGGGTGCCGCTTTGGCGGGAGCCTCCGCCGGAGTCTCTGTAGAACTTTCCGGCGTGCCAGCGGGTGCGGCCTTCTCCGCGTTCTTCTCGCTCGGTATTTTAGGCTCTGCCGCCAGCAAGCGCGAGCACGCGCGCAGGATGCGCCGGTACGGCCAGCCGCCCTGGCGACCGCTTTCGTGTTGGAAGAAAATGTCGCCTTCGCGATCCTTCGAGTAGAACCAGCGGGCGAGGAGCCACAGATGCTCGCTTAAGTCAGATTTACCTACCGCACCCTCCGGTGCGGGCGATTCCAGATATTCGCGGAACATTTGCTCGGCAGATTTTGGCGCGCTGGCGATTTCCGCGAAGCGCACCACCAGCGGCTCAGCGAGATAGCCGCCGCGTACGGCGTACACGCCGATCGTCTGTTCTTCGGCGCCGCGCTGCAGAAGCACGGCGTTGATGTCGCTGACACGGCGCGCCAGTTCCGGGCCGCCACGCAGCGCCTCGTCGAGCTTTTCGACGCGCTTGTGCAGCACGCTGGCGCGCTCAAAATCGAGGTCTTCGCTGGCCTGTTCGCGCTCTTTTTCTAGCGTCACGCGCAGAGAATGGCCGCCGGTATCAAGGAATTGCACCAGCCGCTGCACCTCCGCGCCATATTCTTCCTGCGAGCATCCCGCGAAACACGGGGCCAGGCACATCTTCATTTCAGAATAGAGGCAACCAGGAAAAGTGGGATCGCGGCGAATTTTGATCTGGCAGCGGCGCACCTTGAAAAAATCGAGCACGCCATTGGCGAATCTCTCCGCAACTTTGCGCTTCTTGAAGGGCCCGTAATACGCGCCGGCGACCGGCGAGCCTGTGGCGTCGGTAGGAATGCGGCGCGTCACGAAGCAGCGCGGGTAGGCATTCTTCAAGCTGACTTTAAGCACCGCCGGTGGACGCATGCGCAGCAAATCGCGATAGCGATTCGGATGCAGCAGCTTGGCGTTCTGGTAGTAGGTGAGCGTCTGCTCGAAGCGCGAGCCCGTAACGCGGTAGCGAACGCTGCCTGCAAATTCTCGCAGGTTCAGACGTTTGCTTTGGGCATCCAGTAGCCCCAAAAGCTTGGTTAACCGCCTCCGCAAATCCTGCGTGCGTATCAGGAATGGCTGCGCGCCTGCCGCGCGCGGCTCGATTAGGCAAACCCCCGGCCGCACCGGCAACTGGCGAAAGAAATCTTCGGCGGTCGCCGGGTCAAATTGCATTTCGTTTTCAAGCACCAGCACGTGTTCAGAATACTATGTTGGCTGGTATCTCCGCATTGCGTTTGGGATTACGGGATGCGTGAAATTCCCGCAAGCGAGTCTGAAGGACGCGAGAAGCCGCGATACAATCCTCGCGAGGGATGACCCGCGGGTGGCGGATAACCCTTGTCTCTCACCGCATACCCAAGGGTTTTGATTCCTACAGCAAACTTTTGCGTCGCGTAGACGCAAACTACAAAGATCTTGACAGCCAGCGCTCATCAAATGAGACGGTTTTGCTCAAGTTTTCACGACGCCAGACGCTGCGCCCGCTAGTCCTCGACTTCGGAGCAAAACATCTACCACCGAGGTTGTCCGCTTTGCGGAGATTCCATGCACTCGGGAGGAAAGATCTGTTTTGTTCGGTGGATCGCTCGGAACTTCGAGACGTTTCTTGTAG
>JBEKVU010000507.1:0-3290 GCA_049513775.1 Candidatus Acidiferrum sp. | reverse complement strand
AAGCGTGCAAGATCCGCAGAACTAAGTTCGGAGAATTGGCTGGGGCGGAAGGATTCGAACCTTCACCGGCCTCATTAACAGTGAGGTGCCCTACCAGTTGGACCACGCCCCAGCGGCGTCGGCGGCCAAGTTTGGCAGCACGAACAAGGTAAGCTCCGCCGCAAGAAAAGGCGACGAAGGGTAGGTATACGATAGCACGGGCGCGGGAATCTCGCGGAGAAGAAAAAACCAATGGGTGCGGAAAGCTCGCGAGTTCCATGTGGTAGGAATAGAAAAAGGCTGCCCGATGCGGGAAATAGAATGGAAATCGTGCAGAATTTGGGAAAGTTTGTCTCCGCCCGTGCGTCGTTTTGAAACATTCGAAATGATCGTTTTCTTGCTCGCGAATGCAGCGCTCGAATCGCAAATTTGTTTTTGTTGTTTGTTGCATTCCGGAAAGTTTTGGTGGACACTATCGCGTCACAGACGATCTATTAGACTTACTGATCGAATGTGTCGGAGGCCGCAGCCGCCGAAGTTGCACGGGCGCGCCGGGCGGCAAGATGAAAAACTGACATGCCCCAGCTTTTTCACCGAAGTGCTAATTCGACCGCTCGGATGAGCCTCCTTGCGGTTGTCGTCCTCGGAACGTTGGGATTGACGGTGGTATTTGGCGGCGTTCGCTCACCCAATTTTACCAATCAGTATTTAACGCGCGATCAACCCATTCAATTCAGTCACAAGCATCACGCGGGCGACGACGGGATCGACTGCCGGTATTGCCACACGAGTGTGGAGACTTCCGCGACCGCGGGCATCCCGCCGACGAAGACCTGCATGAATTGCCATTCGGTGCTGTTCAATAATGTGGGTTATCTCGCTCCGGTGCGCGAGAGCTACAGCACGGATACCTCGATCCAGTGGGTTAAAGTGCATCGTCTGGCCGATTACGTTTATTTCAATCACAGCATTCACGTGAACAAAGGCATCGGCTGCTCGACGTGCCACGGGCAGGTCAATCAAATGCCGCTGATGTTCCAGGCCAACACGCTGCAGATGCAATGGTGCCTCGATTGTCACCGCGCGCCGGAAAAGAATCTGCGCGAGAAGAAAGACATCTTCAATATGGATTGGAAGCCCGCCGCGGACCAAGAAGAAAAAGGCAAACTGCTCGCGGCGCAATACAATATTCGGTCAGTACGCGATTTGACCAGTTGTTCGACATGTCACCGGTAATGCTGCGGAGCCGATGGGTGGAATGAGCAAGCGCGAATCTATGGACGAGCACACGCACGATCATCACAGCGGGCACGAAGATGCCCGGGATGGATTGCGCATTCTGCGCGCGACCCCGGGCCCGGCCGCGGATTCGGATACCGCGGCGACGCGAAATTCTAGCGAGCACACGCTCGATCTAGCCGCGGTACGTGCCAAACTTCAATCAAAAACCGGGAAACAGTATTGGCGCTCCCTGGAAGAACTGGCCGAAGACCCCCATTTTCAAGAGCTGTTGCAACGCGAATTCCCCCGCCAGGCGCCTTCAGAATGGGACGAAGCGGTGGACCGGCGCGATTTCCTTAAGTTGATGGCTGCCTCGCTGGCCTTTGCGGGATTGTCCGGGTGCGGCCTGCCACCGCGCGAAAATGTTGTGCCCTACGTGAAGCAGCCCGAAGGGATGACGCTCGGCAAGCCGCTCTTCTTTGCCACGGTGATGCCCTTTGGTGCGGATGCCGTAGGCCTACTGGTCGAAAGTCACGAAGGGCGCCCGACGAAGATCGAAGGAAATCCTGACCATCCGGCAAGCTTGGGTGGCACAAATGCCTTTGCGCAAGCCTCGATTCTCGATTTGTACGATCCGGATCGCGCGCAAATCACCACGAATATTGGGGACATGCGGAGCTGGTCGCAATTTGTAGATAGCGCCCAGGCCGACGCTGCGGCGATCAAGAGCACGGACGGAGCGAACTTCCGGATTTTGAGCGGAACGGTAACCTCGCCGCTGGTCATCGACGAGATTCAAGCGCTATTAAAGCTGTATCCAAAGGCCAAGTGGCACCAGTGGGAGCCGGCGGTCAGTGATGGCGGACGCGAAGGCGCAAAGCTTGCGTTTGGGCGTTACCTGAACACCGTGTATCGCGTCGAAAAGGCGGACGTCATTCTGGCGCTCGATGCGGATTTCCTGGCCAGCGGTCCGGGCAACGTGCGGTACATGAAGGAATTTTATCGCCGCCGCAAGCTCACGGGCACCGAGAGCCAGATGAACCGGCTCTATGTGGTCGAGCCGACGCCGACCGTCACGGGCGCCACGGCCGATCATCGCCTGCCGTTGCGCGCGTCGGATGTCGAGCTTTTTGCGCGGGCGCTCGCTGCTAAATTGGGATTGGGCGGCGGGGCAACTTTGCCGGGCTCGGAAAAGTGGCTGGACGCTGTGGCCGCAGACCTGCAAAAGCACCACGGATCCTCTTTGGTTGTTGCCGGGGAGCAGCAAAGCGCGGAAGTGCACGCGCTAGCGCATGCGATCAACACGGCGCTGGGCAATTCTGGCGTGACGGTCTATCAAACGGAACCGGTGGATGTGCCGGTAAATCATTTGCAGTCGCTCACTGAGCTTTGCGCGGACATGTACGCCGGCACGGTGGACACGCTGGTGATTCTCGGCGCGAATCCGATTTACACCGCGCCGCACGATTTTGATTTTGCCTCCAAGATACAGAAGGTGCGCAACGCGGTTCACGTGAGTTTGCACTTTGACGAGACCTCGGCCTACACGCAGTGGCATATTCCCGAATCGCACTATCTGGAGAGTTGGGGCGCCGCCCGCGCGTTTGACGGGACGCTCAGCGTGATCCAGCCGTTGATTGCGCCGTTGTACGCCACGCACTCGGCACGGGAAGTGTTGGCGGCGTTCGGCGACAAGCCGGAAGTTTCCGATTACGACGTTTTGCGGGAGAAGCTAAAGGCCGGTAATCCCGGCGCGGACTTTGACAAGTTCTGGCGGAAGACCTTGCACGATGGCGTCGTCGCGAATTCGGCCTTCGCCCCGGTGGCCGGCGCGGCAAAATTGAGCGTAGTGAGTTTGCCTCCGGCCAAAGCGCCCGCTACCGGGCTGGAATTTATTTTCCGCCCCGATCCATCGATTTACGACGGACGCTTTGCCAACAACGGCTGGCTGCAGGAATTGCCGAAGCCCGTGACCAAGCTGGTGTGGGATAACGCGGCGATGGTCAGTTCCAAGACCGCCGAAGATTTGCGTTTGATGTATTCGACCGCGTCGCGCGGCGGCGAGCACGGCCAAATCGTTTCAAACGTGA
>JBEKVU010000506.1:0-3299 GCA_049513775.1 Candidatus Acidiferrum sp. | reverse complement strand
CGTCAATAAAAGAAGGCATGTAGTTCCAGGAGACACCCATCCAGCGGCCGACCTTGCAGTGATCCATGGTGAAGTACTCGCGCTCGACCTCGATATTGTCGACCCAGTCGAGGGGAGGGGCGGTACGCTGGGCGGCTTGCTCACCGATCACCAGGATCCACATGGGCAACTGGCCGATGTCGTGAAGGAGGCCACCGAGATAGGCCTGTTCTTTTTCGCAGTAGTGCAGATGGCTGGCGAGGCGTTCGGCGAGCAGGGCGCAGAGGAAGCTGTGGTACCAGAAACGCGCGAGTTGAGCTTTTGGGAGGCGTTTACCGGCAAATTGCATGACCGAGCAGGCGAGCACGAGGGTGCGAAGACGCTCAGTGCCAAGGAGAATAGCAGCCTGTTCGATGCTGATAACGCGGTGGCGCAGACCAAGGAGGGCAGAGTTGCAGAGCTTCAGCGCTTGTGAAGTGAGGCTCGGATCGGTACGGATGACGTTGCCGACTTTTTTGAGGTCGACGGTCGGCTGACTGAGCAGGACGTTCAGGTCCAGGACGTAGTTGGGCAGGGTAGGCAGACCACGGCTGAGGATGTCCATGAGACGGACCTTCCGGCGCTCCTGCTCCTCGACCGCGAACTTGGGACTCGAAAGGGGCGGGACGGTACCGGGTCGTATCGTGGGTCGTATAGTGGTGGTCATAGGGGTTCTGCGGCGTCCGGGACACCTTCACTTCGACTATCGGCAGGATCGAGAAACGCTTTAGGGCTGGCGGGTGCCGGAGAGCGGGAAGAGTCGGGCTCCGGGCGAATGCGGAAGAGGAGATCGCGGCTAAATTGGGCGCTGGCAGTGAAACGGACCCAAAGATAAGCGCTGGCGCGGGCGATCGTGATGCCTGAGGCATGGTACACCCCGGCGTAGTTGCGTATGGTGCGGGCGATTTCGCGGGGATCGCGCATGGTGTCGAATGAGGTTTCGGTAGGGGAGGCGGTGCGGCGCAGTTCCTCGAGGACCTTGGAGACGGCGGCTTCCTCGGCGGCACAGGCAACGGCGTGGCAACCGAGCATCTGCTCAACGGCATAGAGCGTGGTGTGATCGAGACGCTCGCCGAAAGCGATATGCAGGGTGCGGCCGTCGGCCGAGATGTACACGGGAACGGCGCGGACAGATTCAAGGAGGGTGAGGGGCAACAGGTCCTGACAGGCCAACACGGGAGATTGCGGATCGAGAGGATAGACCGGGCAGCCCCATTGATGGGCCAGGGCGGCGGTGAGTTCGTCGGGCGTCACGATGCCCATCTGGCAGAGGACGCGGCCAAGCTTTTCGCCCTGCGAGAGGGTTTGCGACTGCAAGGCTTCGCGAAGCTGCTGCTGGGAGATAGCGCCCTGATTGACAAGGAGCAGGCCAAGCGGCAAGCGATGACGGCGAGGGCGATCGCGCACGGAGCCGGCCAGGAGGCTGCGGACCTGGGTGATCAGAAGGGTTTGCAGGCAATCGGTGGTGCAGAACCACCGTCCATTAAGGTCCACGCCGCGGATTTGGGATAGCAAGGGGGGCCATAAACGGGCGCGGTGGGGACAATCCGGCGCGGCACAGCGGAGGCGGAGGCGGCGGAGCCATGCACTGGCCTGCGAGCCGAATGAAGGGTTCTCGTTGCGCGTTTCAGCGTGCAGAGGAAAACGGTTGGAGCCCATGAGCGTGAACCTTCCTTAAAGTTCTGGACCTTAAAATTCGGGCCTTAAAGTTCGAGCAGCGCGGCGCGCTGGCCGGCGACAGCGACTTCGGTGACACGAAGGCCGAAATTCCCATCGACGACAACCACTTCGCCACGCGCGATGAGGCGGCCCGCGACGAGGAGCTCGGCAGGCTCGTTCACCAGCTGATTGAGCTCGACAACGGCGCCGGGCATCAGGCCGAAGACCTCGCGCAAGAGCATCTCGCGCTGGCCGAAGCGGATGGTGGCTTCGAGCTCGACGTCGAGGAGTAAACCGAGATTCGGAATGGGGCCCTCGGCGAGATTGGAGGTGAGCGGATCGGTGGCGGCTTCCGCGGCTGGGGCACCGGCGACGGGCGATGGCGCAGGCGGGGTGTTGAGGGCCGCGCAGAGCGCAGCGTCCACAAAGAGTTGCAGGGTGAGTTCGCTAAATTTATCGGACTTGATTTGGAGCGAGGCGGCCTGGGCGGTGGAAAGCTGAGGAAGCACGGCGGCATCGTAGACGAGCTCGATGGCGTTGCCGCTTTCCGCTTTCCAGTCGGTGGCTACCTGGCCGGCAACCTGACGGATGAATTCGGCGAAAGCGTCACGTTGCAGGTCGTTGAATTCGGCGGCGGGATTGGCGGCTTCTGATTGCAGCAGCTGAGCGAATTGCACGGCGACGGATTTTTCGCAGCGACAGCCGACGATGCCTTGCAGCCCGCCCTTGGCGACGAACCAGCTATCGACTTTGGCGGGGTCTTTGACGGCGGGATCGACCGCGTCGGCGAGGGGAACGGTCCAGTCGGCAGCGAGCGAAGCGGCACCGAGAGATTCGACGACGCTGACCAAGCAGTCTTTCCAGATGTCACAAAGTTTCTGAACGGAGATTCTGGCGGCAGGTTCCATTATTTGTGCTCCTGGACAATGTTCGGGACGATCGAGACACGGTGATCAATGCGCGCGCCTTTTCGGGTGCCGTGGCGAACGGGGTAAGCCAAAAACATGGGCTTGCCGGCAACGTTGAGAGCGATGGGTTCACCGGAATTTAGAGGCAAGCTAAGCACGCTGCCGGGCTCGAGGGCCAGCAACTCGCGCACGGTGAGCGGGCGGGGAGGAAGGCAGAGATGCGCCTGGAAGCGGCTATCCATGAGTCGCCCCTGCAGTTGGCGGCGGGTTTCGACGGAGGCCACGCGCTCGAAGATGGACCAGCGCACGGTGAGTTTGCGAAGCAGAGCGTTGGCGACGACGGCGGGAAAAGCCATGTTGAGGGTGCCGCGCGCTTCAAGGAGGCGGATTTCGAAGCTAAGAGAGAGAATTTTTTCGTGCGGCAGCATGAGATTTTGCATTTGCGTGAATTGCTGGCGTTGGTCGAAGCGAATGTCCAATTCAAGGACGGCGGCCCAAGTGCTCTGTAGATCCTGGGCGATGAGGCCGATGACGGTTTCAAAGATTTGGTCTTCGATTTCGGTGATTTCGCGCATTTCGATGGGGTCGGCGCCGGAACCGCCGAGGACCAGATCGACGATGGGAAATACCAGGGAGAGATCGGCTTGCAGCGCGGCGCGCGCATCGATGGGCATGACGTGCAGCGAAGCAAGATAGGTGAGTTCGGGAACGCGG
>JBEKVU010000505.1:0-3309 GCA_049513775.1 Candidatus Acidiferrum sp. | reverse complement strand
CACCAGCAACTTTTTGGATGGGCTAGCCGCGCGCTCTATCCGCTGCTCGGCGCGGTCATTTTCGTTTTGCTGATTGCCTGCGTGAATGTCGCCAATCTTTTGCAATTTCGCAGCGAGACGCGCCGCAAAGAGTACGCGCTGCGTGTTTCGCTCGGCGCAGGACGCCGCCGCCTGGTCCAGCAACTCTTAACGGAAAGCGTGCTGCTGGCGTTGACCGGCGGCGCGCTCGGCATTTTGCTCACCTTTGCGGGCATCAAAGTCTTCTTGGCGCTCGCGGGGGATTTTCCGAACGCCGCAAGCATCACCATGAACGGCACAGTTCTGCTCTTTACACTGGGCATTTCGCTCTCCACCGCAATCCTCTTCGGCTTGGCCCCCGCTCTGGTGGCTTCGCGCCCGGACCTGAATATCGTGCTGCGCCAAAGTGAACGAAAAACCACCACCATCGCCAGCCGCTTTGCGCGCCACGCACTGGCCATTTCCGAAGTCGCGCTAGCCATGGTTCTGCTCGTCGGCGCCGGCTTGATGATCAACACCATGCTGCGCCTGCAGCATGTGGACCTCGGCTTCGACGCCAATCACTTGCTCACCCCCGAATTTCAACTCCCCGAAGGCGGCAAATATCTTGTGCGCATTCCCGGCGGCGACATGGAACGTACCCTTCCCACGGTCACCAACTTTTACCGGCGCTTGCTCGAAAGAGTTCGCGCCCTTCCCGGAGTCGAGTCCGCGGGATTGATGGGCTCGATCCCGGCCCGCTGCTGCCGCGACTATTTCACTTTTTCTATCCTCGGCCACCCCGTGCCCAACGAAGAGAAGCGCCCTCGCGCCGGCTACAGCGAAACCAGCCCCGGTTTGTTTACCACCCTAAAAGTTCCCCTCGTCCGCGGTCGCTATCTCGATGAACACGATGCCGAAGGCGCTCCGTGGGCCGTGGTGGTGAATCAAACTTTCGTGCGCAAATATTTCCCCAACGCAGATCCCATCGGCCAGCAAATTTTATTGCGCTACGATCCCTATCCGGTCGACGACCAACAACCTCGCCAAATCGTGGGCGTCGTCGGCGACATCAAGCAGTGGGGACCCGGAGAGGAAACTCCGGCGTACATCTATTCTTCTTATCTGCAGCAACCTGCGGTTTTCCCTGGCGGAGCCGCGCGTTCTCACTTGCACCAGGGCCTGATCATTCGCACCTCTGGCGGATTCCTGCACGGCCAAAGCAGCTTCATCTCCACCTTGAAGCAAGCCGTCGCGGAGGTTGACCCGGCGCAGCCCATTAGCAATATCTTGACCATGGACGAAAACCTGGCACGTTCCATCGGCGACTGGCGCTTCTACATGCAACTTCTCGGACTCTTCGCCGCCGTCGCGATTCTGTTGGCCGCCGTCGGCATCTACGGCGTGATGGCTTACTCGGTGAATGAACGCACGCATGAGTTCGGCATTCGCATGGCGCTCGGCGCGCATCAAGCCGACGTTTTGGGTTTGGTCGCCAAGCTGGCGCTAAAACTCACCGGCATCGGAATAACGATTGGAATCGCGTTGGCGCTCGGCCTCACCCGGCTGATCTCCACTTTTCTTTTTGGTGTAAAACCCACGGATCCCCTCACCTACGTCGCCGTTGCCGTGGCCGTCGTCAGCGTCGCGTTGCTGGCCTGCTACATTCCCGCGCGCCGCGCCACCAAGGTTGACCCACTCGTGGCCCTGCGCTACGAATAGCGTTTTGCAAGTACGTTGTTTTCCTCGCATCATCCCGCGCTTCCGCATTGACACTGCTTCACCCGCACCGTAGCATCGCTTTAACTTGAAATTCGTTCGCATCTTCACGCAGCGCCCCTACGCGAGGTGAGCGATGAGTCTCCGTGACTTTATCTCCAAGCAATTTATCGACGTCATCGATTGGACCGAGCCTGAAGACGGCATCCTCGCCTATCGCTACCCCATGCAAGACCGCGAAATTCAAAATGGCGGCAAGCTCACCGTGCGCGATTCGCAGAAAGCGCTCTTTGTAAACGAAGGCAAAATCGCCGACGCCTTTGGCCCCGGCTTGTACACACTCACCACCCAAACCCTGCCGATCCTCACCTACCTCAAAAATTGGGATAAAGCGTTTCAGTCGCCCTTCAAGTCCGACGTCTATTTCTTTTCCACGCGCACGCAAACCGATCAGCATTGGGGCACGCAAAACCCCATCACCATTCGCGACAAGGAATTCGGCGCCATTCGCCTGCGCGGATTCGGCATTTACGCCTATCACCTGGATGACGCGAAAGCCTTCTACAGCAAAATCAGCGGCACGCGCGATCTCTATCGCGTCGAGGAGCTCGAAGGCCAGCTGCGCAACACCATCGTGGCAAAAATGACCGACGCCTTTGCTACCAGCCAGATTCCTTTCCTCGATATGGCCGCCAATCAAGGCGCGCTGGGAGAGAAAATCAAAGAACAAATGGCGCCGGCTTTTGCCGAGTTTGGCCTGGCGCTGGACAATTTTGTCGTGGAAAATCTTTCGCTTCCCGACGAGCTGCAGAAGATTCTCGATCAGCGCATCAGCATGAACATGATCGGCGACATGGGCAAATACACGCAGTATCAGGTGGCGCAGTCCATTCCCATCGCCGCGGGCAACAAGGGCGGAGGAGGCGTGGGCGTCGGCGCAGGACTTGGCGCGGGTGTGGCTCTCGGACAAGCCATGATGGACGCGATGAAACAATCCACCAGCGCCGCGCCGCAAAACTCCGCGCCGGCCACGGGCGCATCGTCCGTTTCCTCCACGGAAACCAAATTTTGCCAGGAGTGCGGAAAATCCATTCCGCGCACCAGCAAATTCTGTCCGGAATGCGGCAAGCCACAAGGATCGTGACAACTTAATGCATGGAGTCGAGTGGGTCGTCGAAGCGTGGGGCTGTTCCGCAGCATCGCTGCGCGACCAGCACGGACTTGCGTCGCTGTTCGATTCGCTCATCAACGATTTGAAACTTCGCCCGATTGGCGCACCGCTCTGGCATCCCTTTCCGGGCAGCGGCGGCATCACCGGACTTTGCTTGCTCTCTGAATCGCATCTCGCGTGTCACACGTTTCCGGAACACGCTTCGCTTTGCCTAAATCTTTTTTGTTGCGTGCCGCGCGCCGAATGGGCGTTTGAGGCGGAGCTTCGCAAGCGCTTCGGCGCGAGTGAAGTGTCGGTGAGAAGGCTGCAGCGCCCTTACGGGATTGCTGATGCGCAGGCCGTCGGTGAATAAGTGACTCAGCCTACCGCCACCTGCCCAAATTGCGGAGCAAAGATTGTCTTCGCCTGGTCCAGCAGCGTGC
>JBEKVU010000504.1:0-3313 GCA_049513775.1 Candidatus Acidiferrum sp. | reverse complement strand
AATCGGACGGACTGGGAAACCTGACATATCGCCTGGCGGCGCGAAATTTTAATCCCATCATGGCGCAGGCGGCGACAACTACGATTGCCGAGGTGGAAGAAGTGGTTCCGGTGGGCGCCATCGATCCCGAACATGTGATTACGCCGGCGATCTTCGTGCAGCGCGTGGTGCTAGCCAAAGGAATTCGCTATGCCGCATAACGCGGGTTCTGAAGCGGTTTGCAAAGTGAGCTCAAAGTGAGCCCAAAGTTAAGATTGACGCGCGAAGAGATTGCTGCGCGCGCGGCGCGCGAACTTCCGGACGGGGCGTACGTGAATCTTGGTTGGGGAATTCCCAACCTCATCGCGGATCATTTGCCGGCGGGAATCACGGTTTACTTTCACAGCGAGAACGGAATCCTCGGTATGGGCCGCCGTGCCAGACCGGGCGAAGAGGATTTGGATCTGGTCGACGCCATGAAGGTGCCGGTGACGCTGATTCCCGGCGGTTCGTTTTTCCATCAAGCGGATGCACACCTCATGACGCGCGGCGGGCATCTGGACGTCGCGGTGCTGGGCGCGTTCCAGGTTTCCGAGCGCGGCGATTTGGCGAATTGGAAGGTTCCTGGCGCAAAAGGCGTCGGAGCGATTGGCGGCGCCATGGACATCGCCGCCGGAACGAAGAAGGTGATCGTCTGCATGGAGCACACCACGCGCGATGGTCTGCCAAAGATTGTGCGCGAACTAACGTATCCGCTCACGTGCCTGGCGTGCGTAAAGACCATCGTCACCGATTTGGCGGTGATCGATGTTACCGAGCACGGTTTGGTGCTGCGCGATTTAGCTCCAGGTTGGAATTCCGACGAAGTGCAACAGCTTACTGCAGCACCTCTGAAATTCTGACGTTCTCCAGACCTCCCGCATCGTGCACGGAGGCCGGGCTGAAGCCTGGCACTTACACAACCCCTTCACAAGCGGATCGATCGTGGCGAGATGGGCGCGGCATTCCCTCAAAGTTCGGGACAAGGCCGCACCCTTTAAAGGCGTGATCCTCAGTGATTGCTAGAGGCGGGCAGCGACGCGGGCGGCTACGTGGCCTTCGGGGTCGCGGATGATCAGGACCAGGCTGTCGGTTAGGGGCACGCCGGCGCTGGGGACGGCTAGTTCGTAGAACCATTCGAGCTTTTCCGGCAGATCGGTGGCTTCGGTGTTGTAGGGGTAGATGGGACGCACGGAGAAGTCGATAGGTTTGAAGTCCGCAATGGGGCGGAGCTCCACGCCGCGCTTCCAGAAGAGCGAGAGGCGAAGTTCGCTGACCGTGGCGCGCGTGAGGTACGTGCGCGAGCCGGTGACCTTTAGCTGTTGTCCGCAGGGCAAATCGAAAAGGGTGAAGTGCAGCAGAAGCTGGTCGGGAAAGTGGGTGACGGCCTCTTTGCCGCGGCGAAACACCGTGTCAACGCCTTTGTCGTCGATGCGCTTTAAGTCGTCGAAGAATTGGCCGGCGGTGACTCGGCCAGCGACCCGGAAGCAGATGCCGGTTGAGAGGGAGCCATCCGTTTCAAAGAATACCCCACCGTCATAATTCCAGATGGTTTGCTTTTCGTGGCTTGCGGCGCGTGGAGCGGCGAAAGCGCAGGCGGCTGCTGCAAAGGCCGTCAGTGCAAACAAGCGGACGATGAGACGGTAAAAAGCCATGTGGAACAGGGATTTCGGACACTTCGGGTAACGAGTCTACACGGAGGGGTGGCGCGCTTCAAATGGGAACGCGGGGGAAGCGGCGATTTGGTCGATGGTGGCTTCGTTTCTCGAGAGAGTTCCTCTCGGGCACCCCCTGGGGTTTTTGTAAGTGTTCATTCTGCGGGAGATGAGGCTTTTTAGAACGAAGTGGTCATCCTAGAGGAGATGGTGGCAAGTCAAGCTGTATATATGGTTACTAGGGCGCTGTGTGGATTTTGGGGCTCCTGCTGTGCGGGTGTTTGCCGGCAGGCAGACACAACTAAGGCTTAAGGGTGGGTCATTTGTTCGGGGTGGACTTGGGCGTCGAATTCTTCGGGGGTTAGGAAGCCTAACTTTACGGCGGCTTGTTTTAGGCTGGTGTGTTCGTGGTGGGCGGTGTGGGCTACTTTTGCGGCGTTGTCGTAGCCGATTTTTGGAGCCAGGGCGGTGACCAGCATTAGGGAGTCTCTTACATAGTGCGCGACTTGGTCGCGATTGACCTCGATGCCAGTAACGCAGTGGTGGACGAAGCTGTTCATGGCGTCGGTGAGGAGTTCTACCGAATGGAGATAGTTGAAGATCATGACGGGTTTGTAGACGTTTAGCTCGAAATTGCCCTGGCTGCCCGCGATGCCGATGGCGGCATCGTTGCCCATTACCTGGACAGCGACCATGGTGAGGGCTTCGCACTGGGTGGGATTTACCTTGCCGGGCATGATACTCGAGCCGGGCTCGTTTTCGGGGAGGGTCAGTTCGCCAAGGCCGCAGCGCGGGCCGCTGGCTAGCCAGCGGACGTCGTTGGCGATCTTCATCAGCGACGCGGCCAGGGTTTTGAGGGCTCCGCTAGCGAAGACGATTTCGTCGTGCGCGCTGAGGGCGGCGAATTTGTTGGGATGAGAGCGGAAGGGGAGACCGCTGAGCTCGGCGATTTTTCTGGCGGCGCGTTCGGCGAATTCGGGGTGGGCGTTGAGGCCGGTGCCAACGGCGGTGCCACCGATGGCGAGGTCGTAGAGGCCGTCGAGGGCTACGGCTACGCGGGCGCCGTCGCGATCGAGAAGGCTGACCCAGCCGGAGAACTCCTGGCCGACGGTCAGCGGGGTGGCGTCCTGCAGGTGGGTGCGGCCGATTTTCACGATGTCGGCGAATTCCTTGCGCTTGGCTTCGAGCGCGTCGCGTAAGCCTTTGATCGCCGGGAGGAGGCGGCGGGCAGTTTCCGTGGCGGCGGCGATGTGCATGGCGGCGGGGAACGTGTCGTTGGAGGACTGCGACATGTTGACGTCGTCGTTTGGATGAATGGGCTTTTTGCTGCCCATTTCGCCGCCGGAAAGCTGGATAGCGCGGTTGGAGATGACTTCGTTGACGTTCATGTTGGTTTGCGTGCCGCTGCCGGTTTGCCAGATGCGGAGGGGGAAATGGTCGTGGAGTTTGCCGGAGATGACTTCGTCGGCGGCGATGGAGATGAGCTTGGTTTTTTCGATGTCCAGTTTGCCGAGGTCGTGATTGACGAGGGCGGCGGCTTTTTTGAGGATGCCGAAGGCGCGGATTAATTCGTGGGGCATGGTGTCTTTGCCGATGGCGAAATGGATGAGGGAGCGGGCGGTTTGCGCGCCGTAGTAGCG
>JBEKVU010000503.1:0-3315 GCA_049513775.1 Candidatus Acidiferrum sp. | reverse complement strand
ATGGAACAGCAGCAGCCGCTAGACTTCGTTTTTTATTTTGCCGCCCCGCTGGAAAAAGTGTGGGATGGTTTTGTGTCTCGGGAGTCCAACCGCATCATTTTTGGCGGTGCCGATCTTGCGATTGAGTTGAAGCCCGGCGGCACCATCGCGTGGGTCGGACCGGGGCCGGATGGCAAACGAATTCCTTATGTGCACGGCACAATTCTGCGCGCTGAGCCTCCAAAGCTTCTGCAATACACCTTTGCCATGGGACAAAATGACAAACCGTCTCGCGTAACCTTGGAATTGGTGCCGGAAAGTGAAGCCATCAAAGTCATCGTGAGGCACGATGAATGGGCTAAAGAGGACGCCACGCGCGCCGACTGCGCCGATGGCTGGCCGCGTATTCTCTCGCGCCTCAAAACGCTGGTGGAAACCGGCAAGACGTTCAAGCCTCACTAATGGTCCTCGGCCGTGTCAGCTACTGGAAGCGCTGGCCTCCCCTTCAGCGCCGGCCTCGACCGGCGCGTGGACGGATTTCCGCCTGGCCTCAATCAGTACAAGTCGTTGCCGACGGGGCACCGTGGTCGTTGCGTTCTCGTGTTGCTGGCGCAATTCTTTAAGCCGCTCCTTGCTTAGGCGCCCGGGGATTCGATCGAGCGTCAAGCGCGAGATGCTTTTATCGCGGTCGAAGATTTCGATGCCGTACGCCTCATCCGCGATGACGTGTTGCAAGCGTGCTGACGAAACTGCGGAACATTACCGTGACAAATCGGGCATTTCATTGCGGTCGCCACCTTGCGAAACCCGGCGCGCGGCGTCCTCTTCGGGCTGCGGGATCTTTGGCGGAGCGAATTAGCTTCCTCATGGACTGATTCGCAACGAGGCCTGCTCGCTCCGGCGGCAGCGGTCCAGCCTTCGCAGACCTTAACTCTAACACCGGACCGGCGAGGATACGTGGGACGTCAATTCTCAAGACAGCTAGCGGTGTCGGCTACAGGCCGCGTGCTAGAATGCGTGCGAAATCGCGGCTGACAAACTTGAGGAGTGGTGATGCCCCGTAGTGTGCGTTCCCTTGTGAATCTTTATCATCCCGGTGACCCGCTGGAACGGGCCTGGACGATTCCATCGCCGTGGTATCTCGACCGCGATTTTTATGAAGCGGAGCGCGCGGGCGTGTTTGCCACGTCGTGGCAAGCCGTGGGCCGGCTGGACCAGGTACGCGAACCCGGGCAGTTTTTCACCGCCGACATTGCAGGAGAGCCGATCGTAGTCGCACGCGGCGAAGATGGAGTGCTCCGCGCGTTTTACAACGTCTGCCGGCATCATGCGGCGGCCGTAGTGACCGAAGCCGCGGGCTGTGCGAAACAGTTTCGTTGCCCGTACCACGGCTGGACGTACGGCAATGATGGCGCGCTGAAGGGCATGGTGGAGTTTGAAGGCGTTTTCGATTTTGACCGCGCGAAAAACGGATTGGTTCCGATGCGCGTGGAGACCTGGGAACATTTTGTTTTGGTAAATTTAGATTCGCAGGCGGCGCCTCTGCGGGAATTTCTCGGTGCGATAACAGAGATCGTTGCGCCGCTGGCGATCACCAGTAAGCTGCACTATTTTGATCGCCGCGTATACACGTTGAACTGCAACTGGAAAGTGTACGTGGACAATTATCTGGATGGCGGCTATCACGTGCCGCACGCGCACAAGGGTCTCAGCAGTGTGATCGAGTACACGAAATACACCATCGAGAATTTTTCGACCGCGTGCTTGCAGTCCAGCCCGCTTTCTTCGGACAGCGCCTCCGAAGCAGGCGTGGCGGCCACACGGCAGGGACGTGCGTTTTATCTATGGATCTACCCGAACTTTATGATCAATGCCTACGAAGGCGTCATGGATACGAACCTGGTTTTGCCGCTGGGCGTCGATAAATGCGCGGTGATTTTCGACTATTACTTTGGCGACGTGAGCGAAGCGGCGCGAGCAGCAAACTACCGCAGCATCAAAGTAAGCGAAAAAGTACAAGACGAAGACGAAGCGATTTGCGATTCCGTGCAGCGCGGGCTGGGCTCACGCGCGTATGTGGCAGGACGCTTGTCCGTGCGCCGCGAAGCCGGGGAGCATCTGTTTCACCGCTTGCTGCACGCGGATTTGACGCACGAAGTGGAGCGGTCTGCGTCCGTAGATCGATAGCCAACCAATGGCGGAAGGCTACTCATCGCCCGCAGACGTCCGTCCGTTTTCTATTTCTGCGTTGCGCGGCGAGGTACGACTGCGGCGCTTCACGCAGGCGTCGAGAAAATCTTCGCCGGGTCATTAATCAGACCATCCAAGGTGCGCGCCACATCGGGCGCGGTGCGATCCCAATAGTGCGTGTGCGCGCCGATGCCGATGCACATTTCGGCGCGGTGTCCGGCTTGCGGAGAGGCCGGGCTGATCGCTGGGGCGCTCGCTCCCGCAGCAATTAGCGGAAGCGCTTCGGTGATGCGAACAGCCTCTCCGGAAGAATTGGCGTTGCCGTTGCGCGCCAGCCAGGGAGGAAGCCACAGAAAGCGGCCAACATAGTCACCACTGCGGTAGGCGTTGCACCAGCCTTCGACGGACAATTCGACGGGGTTCGGAAGTTCGTTTGGCGAGATGTGGGTGGGGTGGCCATCAACGGCATTTTCGAGCTCCGAATCGGGAGAAGAATTGTCCGGCCGATCATCGACCCACTTGTAGAGGTGCGGGAAGAAGCGATCCAGCAACTGGCGGAGGGGGCTGCCCATGGTGAACAAATAGATCGGAATCGTGGGTTCATCGCCGTGGAAACCAAAGATGTCCAAAGTTTCGTCGCGGGAAGGCATGCGGTTGTTGTGTGGATAGTTGGAATCCCGCAGAAAGCGCAGCAGGTCGGCGGCAACCAGCGAGCCAAGACTATGTGCGACGATGACCAGATGGTCGTAGTGCCGGCCTTGCTCGTCACGGAAGCCGGCAATGTAACGGAGCAGCGAGGTACATCGTTCGGCTATACAGGCGCGGGGAGTTTCACCACGCGGCGAGATGCGCAAATAGTTGTCGACGTCAAGCAACGTGTCGAGAATGGTGCTGCCGTATTTCAGCAAACCACCAACCACCGCGGTGATGGAGACGACGAGAATGGTTCCAGTGCCATGAATCACGGGTAGCGTGTACTGACTGAGCGTAAGGACCAGGCTGTAGACGCCATGATAGAGCCAGGTGAATTGGCCGAAAGGCACTTCGCGCCAAATCAGCAGATGAAGCACGCCGAAGAACAGCGGAACGGGCACGATAGCGAACCATAGTAGGCGGATCAGAATGGCGGTATTGTCGATCCCGCGG